>JANYCG010000096.1 GCA_025360385.1 Burkholderiales bacterium
CATCCCCCCGCCAAACCACATGCTGATCCGTCCGGCACAGCACCAGTTTGTGCACATAGGCCGACGGAACCTCAAGGCCAGGCGGTACATCCACCACCACCAGCGGCATGTGGCGCAAGGCCGCAGCGCTTTGCAAGGCACCCACGTCCACACCCGCGTCAAATCGCAGCAGCGTGTAGCCCGGCCCTAGGCTGTCATACAGCGAACGGGTGCGCGCATCGTCCAGCCAAAAATGCGGCGCGCGGCAGCCGGGCACGGTGCTGGGGGTGAAGCTGCCCATGGTGTAGGCCGGCGCGGGCTCGGCTTCATGCGAGATGATGGGCGAGCCGCTGTAGAAGTAGCCGAAGTTCAGGCCGCCGGCGCAGAACTGCTGCACGTTCAGGTCGTAGGCGGCCTGGCCCATGTCTGCACGAACGGCGTCACCTTCTGCGCCTTCGGCTTCGATGTTGGCTGGCACGCCGCGCTTCATCTTGATCATCTGCTGCGCGTGGTTCATGGCGAACTGCGACACCTGCTCGGTGATGGGCTGGCGCTCGGCCTCATAGGCGTCAAGAATGGCCTCTGCGCCCCAGCCCTGCAAACGCGCGGCCAGCAGCCACGCGAGGTTGAGCGCGTCGGCAATGCCGGCGTTCATGCCGTAGCCGGCGTAAGGCATCCAGATGTGGGCCGAGTCGCCGGCCAGAAACACCCGGCCTTTGCGGAAGCGGTTGGCCACCAGGCGGCGGCCCACCCAGTCTTCCTTGCTCAGCACCTCGTAGTGGAAGTCTAGCCCCACACCCAAGATCTGGCGGATGCTCCAGTCGCGGTCCACCGAGTCAAACTCCGGCTCGTCGGGGCTCAGGTGGTTGTGGATCAGCCAGTTGTCTTTGCCGTCGATGGAGAACACCGTGCCGCAGCGGTCGGGGTTCATCACATAGGTGGACCAGGCGCGTTCGCCGGTGACCATGCCCATCAGCTGGGGCGCGCGGATGTAGGTGGACTGCACGCGCTGGATGATGGCCGTGCCTTCAAACTTAGCGCCCATCTGCTTGCGCACACCCGATCGGCCGCCGTCACAGCCCACCATGTAGCGGCTGCGGATGGTTTGCGTGGAGCCGTTGTCCAGATTAAGCGCGGTGGCCGTCACGCCGTGTTCGTCCTGCTCAAACGCGGTGACCTGGGTGCGGTTGAGCAGCGTCACGCCGGGCAGGCCGGCCGCGTGCGCCAACAAAATGGGCTCCAGGTATATCTGGTTGATGCGGTGCGCCGGTTCGGGCGTGGGCCAGTGGCCGTCGGGGCCGCGGGTGTCGGTGTAGCGGTCGCGCCGGCAGGGGATGGGGATGCGTGCAAACTCGGTGCCGGTCACGCGGGTGCGGAACACCGCGTCGTTGGGGTAGTCGGCGGGCAAGCCGGCGTCGCGCAGCTTTTGCGCCACGCCCAGGCGGCGGAACTGCTCCATGGTGCGGGCGGCCACATGGTTGCACTTCACGTTGGGCGGCTCCATGTAGTGGCGCATCTCGGCCACCACCACGCGGATGCCGCGTGAGGCCAGGTCCATGGCCAGCGTCAGGCCGACCGGGCCTGCGCCCACGATCAAGACATCGCTTGTCACGTCAGTCGTCACGTCAGTCAGCATGGCAAAGCCTTATTCCAGTTTGGTGCCCGAGGTCTTGATGACCCGGGCCCATTTTTGCGTTTCAGTCTTGATGAACTGCTCAAACTCATCCGGTTTGGTCGGCATGGGCTCCACGCCTTGCGCACGCATGGCAGCCGCGAGCTGCGGGTCGGCCAGGGCCGCCACAATTTCAGCGTTGAGCTTTGCCACCACGGACGCCGGGGTACCCGCCGGGGCCACCACGCCAAACCAGCCGATCGACTCATAAGCCGGCACACCCGCTTCGGCAAAGGTGGGCACGCCTGGCAAAGTGGGTGCACGCTGCGCCCCGGTGACCGCCAGTGCGACCAGTTTGCCCGCCTTGACGTGCGGCAGCGCGGCCACCAAATCCGTCATGGCCAGCGGGATTTGGCCCGCCAAGGCGTCCAGCGTGGCGGGGCCAGACCCCCGGTAGGCCACCGGCACCAGCTTGATGGCCGCCATTTGCACGAACAGTTCACTGGACAAATGCATGGCCGTGCCATTGCCACCGTGGCCCAGCGCAAACTTGCCGGGCACTGCCCTGGACTGCGCGATCAACTCCTGCAAGGTTGCCACGCCGCTGGCCGGATGGGCCACCAACACAAAAGGCGAACTGGCCAGCCCGCCCACTGGCTTGAAATCTTTCACCGGGTCAAACGGCATTTGCGGGTACAGGCTGACATTGACCGCCAGGCCGCCGGCCGCGCCCACGCCCAGCGTGTAGCCGTCAGGCGCGGCTTTGGCGACGATGGCCAGGCCGATGTTGCCACCCGCGCCAGGACGGTTGTCGACCACCACCGGCTGGCCGAGTTTTTCGGTCAGGCGCGGCAACAAAATGCGCACCACCGCGTCTGAACTGCCGCCGGGCGGAAAGGTGACCACCATGCGGATGGGTTTGACCGGGTAGTCGCCAGCCGCGCTGGTTTGCGCCTGCGCCATACCGACGCCAGCCAGCAGGCCTGCCGCACCCAGCAGCCAGGGGCCGACCGCAGCCACAAACCAGCGTTTGGAACACAATTTTTCAGGTATTCGAGTCATCATGGTCTTAAATCCCCGTGGAATAAGCGTTATCAGCTATTTTTTTAGTAGCGATCGGCTTCACCGCCCGCACGCCAAACATGATGCCACAAGTGACCAATGCCAGCCCGACCCAGAGGTTCCAGGACAGGGGTTCACCCAAAAAATACACAGCGCCCAAAGCGGACGAACCCGGCACGATGGCGGTGAACATGGTGGTGCGCACCGGGCCAAAGTACTGGATCATCTTGGTGAAGGTGATGCCCGAGATGACGACCGAACCCATGCCCTGAAACAGCATCTGGAACAGGATGTCGCGCAGGGGTGCGAGCATGAAGTTGCTGTGCAGAACCTGGCTTGCCGCCAGCACGGCGTAGATCGGCAAAAAGCTGAAAAACGCAAACACCGTGATCGCCACCGTGGCCCGCACGGCATCCAGCGCGTAACGCCTGGCCAGCACGCTGTAGCTGGACCAGCACAGGGCACCGGCCATGAAGCACAGATCACCGCGCCACACGCTGCCGCCGTCAAACGCCCGCAACAGGCTGGCGCCGCCTACCATCAGATCACCCACCAGGATCAAGGCCAGGCCGGTCAGGCGCACAGGCGTCAGCCGCTCCTTCAAGACCAGCACCGCCAAGAGCGAGGTCCATAGCGGCAAGCTGCCCGGCAACAGCACCGAGGCGTGGGCAGCTGGCGCGTCAACAAACCCGCTGTAAGCCAGCATGCCATACAAGACGCCGCCAAAAATTCCAGTGATGGCCGTCACCCGAAACGACAGCGGCGACAGGCCAAAAAACGAGGATTGCGCCACAGACACGGGCTGGGCGCTGCCCGCTACGGCGCCAGACTTGGAACTTGCCAGCTCGCGGGCCCGCGCCGTGTCCCGCCGCACCAACCACCAGCCCCAGGGCAGCAGCACCAGGCCCGCGCCCAGAATGCGCGCCAGCACGATGTCAAACGGCGTGAGCACCGCGCCACGGGCCGGGTCCGCGGAGGCGCGCGCAATGACGATGAAACCGGTCCAGATGACCACGGTGATAACGGCGCTGGTGATGCCAACCGTGCGGCCCGACAGGCGTTTGAAAAACTGCATGGCCGGATTATCCAGCCCGGGCTGTCACCGCCGGCCTTAGGGTTGTAGACTTGTTCGCCATGCTTGCCCTGCCAAAGTTCACACCACGTCTGTCGAAAGCCGCCGCCCTCGCGTCCACTGCCTTGGCGAGGTCTGCTTGGGGACTGCTGGCGGGCACTGCGCTGGCCCAGGCCCTGCCCGCTGAAGTTGATGCCGCCCTGGCCCGGGCCAAAATGCCGCGCGAGGCCGTCGCCGTGCTGGTGGCCGACGTTCAGGGCAAAGCACCCGCAAGGGTCAGCCACCGTGCCAATGTGGCCGTCAACCCGGCGTCGGTCATGAAACTGGTCACGACGTCTGCCGCGCTGGATTTGCTGGGCCCGGGCTTTGCGTGGGTGACACAAGTGTTTGTCGATGGCGCGGTGCAAAACGGAACACTGTCTGGCAACCTGGTCATCAAGGGCCAGGGCGACCCCAAGCTGGTCAGCGAGCGCCTGTGGCTGTTGCTGCGCCGGGTGCAGGGCCTGGGCATCAAGACCATCAACGGCGACATTCTGCTGGACCGCACTGCGTTTGAAACCGTCGATGTGGACCCGGCCAGCTTTGACGGGGAGCCGCTGCGGCCCTACAACGCAGCGCCCGACGCCTTGCTGGTCAATTTCAAATCGGTGGTGATGACCTTTGTGCCAGACCACACGGCCCGGGTGGCGCAAATCCAGATCGAGCCGCCGCTGGCCGGGGTGCAAATGCCGGTCAGCGTCCCTTTGGGCGGCGGAAATTGCGCCGACTACCGGGGGTCGTTAAAAGCCGATTTTTCGAACCCGGCGCAGATCCGCTTTCTGGGCAACTTCCCGGCGGCCTGCGGTGAAAAAGTCTGGCCTGTGGCGTATGCCGACCCCAAAAGCTACGCGGCCCGCGCCGTCGAAGGCATGTGGCACGAGATGGGAGGCAAACTCACGGGCACTGTGCGCGAAGGCCGAGTGCCGCCATCCGCCGGGCCGGGCTCGGCACCGCCCAAGCCCACCTTTGAAATCATGTCGCCGCCCTTGCCCGAGGTGATCCGCGACATCAACAAGTACAGCAACAACGTGATGGCGCAACAGCTCTTTTTGACGCTGAGCCTGCAGAACCGCTCGCCGTCAGGCAGCGCCCAGGCCGGTATCGGCGCAGGCACACTGGCTGCGTCACGCGAGCTGGTGCAAAACTGGTGGCGCAGCACCATTGGCGAGGCCGATGTGCCCGTGCTGGACAACGGCTCGGGCCTGTCGCGCAGCGAACGCATTTCAGCGCTGGCCTTGGGCAAATTGCTGCAAAACGCCTATGCGTCGCCCTGGATGCCCGAGCTGATGTCGTCCCTGCCCATCACTGGTGTGGACGGCACCACGCGCAGCAACCGCAGTAAAGTGCGCGGCAGCGCCCACCTGAAGACGGGCACCCTGAGCAATGTCTCGGCCATCGCCGGTTATGTGTTGGCCCACAGCGGCCAACGTTACGTGGTGGTGATGGTTGTCAACCACCCCGGCGCCGCTGCGGCCAAACCGGCGATGGACGCCCTGCTGGAGTGGGCGGCGAATGACCGGTGAAGATTGCGAACAAGGCGGCGCCGGGTGGCGCGATGTCAAGGCGTGACCAGTTTCGCGCCCTGCTGAGCCTTGGCAAACCAGGTGGCCGGGTCAGACAACCCTGAACTGCCCAGGGCGCGAATGGCCTGCTTAATGGCCTGTGCGGCGCCCGGCGGGGCCGCCGCGAGCTTGTCGGCCAGCGCGGTGGCTTGGGCCAGCACCTCGTCGTCGGGCACCACGGCGTGGGCAATCCCCAAACGCAGCAGTTCAATGGCTGGAACCGGTTCACCCAGCAAGGCAAAACGCAGGGCGATGGCCTCGCCGTATTTGCCTTGCAGCCAGGCCAGATTGTTGGGGGCCGCCATGCCACGTTGCACTTCGCCCACCAGGATGTAGGCGCTTTGTCCGGCGACCAGAAAATCGCAGGCAAAGGCAATCGGCGCGCCGCCGTTGATCGCATATTTTTCCAGTGCGCACACCATGGGTTTTGGGCAAAGCGCCATGGCCACATTGGCTTCACGCCAGACCCGTGGCAGGTCGGGCACCCATGCGGGTTTGGGGTCGGCGTTGATGGCTCTAAGGTCCAGGCCGGAACACAGGGCACCGCCCGCGCCACGCACCAGCACGGCATGAATGGTGTCGTCAGCGGCCACCGCCAGAAAGGCATCGCGCAATTGCGCCATCATGGGCACGATGAGTGCATTGCGTTTGTCCGGCCGGTTCAGCACAAGGTCGGCGCGGGCACCGTGGCGTTCGGTCAGCACCATGCGGCCAACCGCATCTTCATTCGCCATGTGGGGTCTCCTGGTCAAGTTCACGGATGCGCAACAGGTGCCAGTCCGCATCCCCATACTGGTTGGCGATGGCGGCCAGGCGTTTGTAAAACCCGCCAAGCGCGTAGTCCTCGGTCATGCCGATGGCCCCATGTAATTGAACTGCCTGCTCGCCCAGCAAACGCCCGTCCGCACAGGCAAAGGCTTTGGCCCCAGAAGCCCAACGGGCCATTTGGGATGACGGTTCCTGCAACAGGCTGCTGGCGTGGTGCGCCAGGCCTTGCGCCTCTTCCACCGCCACATACATGTCCACCAGCGCATGCTGGTAGGCCTGGTTGGCGCTCAACACACGCCCAAACTGTTTGCGAGTGCGGGCGTATTCCAGCGTCAGCATGTAGGCGCTTCGCATGGCGCCTGCCGCTTCACAGGCCAGCGCCACGTAGGCGTGCAGCATGGACTGCTCCAAGAGCGCAAACCCGCCGGCCCTGCGCCCCACCACATCGCCTTCAGCAACCTGTACACGGTCAAACCCCACGTCAGTGCAATCGCGCCCATCGTAGGTCTGGTAGTGGCGCATGGACACGCCCGCGCGGTCGGTTGGCAACATGATCGACGTCAACCCCGTGCCATCCGTCTCTTTGGCCAGCACCAGCAGGTAATGGCTGAACTGCCCGCACGCCACCAGGCATTTGCTGCCGGACAGCAACATGGCGTCCGTATCGAGCGTCGTTTCAAGCTCGGCCCAGTCATGGCGTGACCCGATTTCTGCCACGGCCAGAGCGAGCCTGGTTTTGCCTGCCACCATCTCGGCACACACGGCTTTTTGCGCCGCGTTGCCGTGGCTTGACAACAGCTGGCCACACAGAATGAGGTTGTCCATCAGGGGCTCCCTCAGACCTGCAGCGCCCAATTTCTCCATCAGCAACATGGCGTCGTGTAATGTCAGGAAACCGCCAAGCGCTTCGGGCAAGCCCAGGCCCAGCCAGCCCATTTCTGCGAATTGCGCCCAACGTTTGGCTGAAAACCCCCGGGTCGTGTTGGCACCAGCGGAGCGTTGCAGATAGCGGTCGGTCGCCTCTTGAAAAAGCCGTTGTTCTTCGTGGCCAGCGCTCATAGCCCCAACACCTGTTTGGCCAGTTGGTTGTGCTGGATTTCGCTGGAGCCTCCGGCAATGGTGAAGCCCCGGCTCATGAAGCGCCGCGCTGACGTGGTGGCGACGCGCCAGGGCCTGGGCGCGTCTTCCATCAATTCAAGGTGCGCGGCAGGGTCATACGGCAGGCTTGACGGACCCGCCACGTCCACCGTCAAATTCTCGAACGCCTGCACCAATTGGCTGCCGCGCAGTTTGAGCCGTCCGGTCTCGGCGCCCAGGCGCCCGCCCGCCAGCGCCTGGCGCCTGAAGCGCAAAACACTGGCTTCAAGCGCCATCAGCCGCACCTCCAGCGCCGCCAGCTTGAGTTTGAACCAGTCACGCTGCGCAATCGCTTGGCCGCGCTCCATCACGGATGCTGCCAGCGTCTTCAAATTCGCCAACCGACGGTGGCATTCGGGCACGCGCGACAGCTTGAGCCGTTCATGTTCGAGCACCGATTTGGCAATCGTCCAACCCATGTTTTCCTGGCCAACCCGATGGGCCACAGGTACACGCACCTCGTCCAGGAACACCTGGTTGAACAGGTGCCAGCCGTGGATGCCGATGATGGGTTTGATGCTGATGCCCGGCGTGCGCATATTGATGAGCAGAAACGAGATGCCCTCTTGCGGCTTGCCGTCGGCTCCGGTGCGAACCAGCGCAAACATCCAGTCCGCATAGTGGGCGCCTGAAGTCCATATTTTGGAGCCGTTGACGATGTAATCGTCACCCTCGCGCACGGCCCGTGTTTGCAAAGAGGCCAGGTCAGAACCGGCGTTGGGTTCAGAATAACCCTGGCACCAATGGTGCTCCAGGTTGACGATGCGAGGCAAAAAGAACTGCTTTTGGGCGTCGTCACCAAACTGCATCAGCATCGGGCCGACCATGTCGGTGCCAAAGGGGCTGGCCTCAGGGCAATCGTTGCGGGCAAGCTCTTCATCCAGTGCCATGCGCCACAGCGGCTTCATGGCCTGCCCGCCCCAGCGTTCTGGCCAATGCGGCGCGAACCAGCCTTGATTGACCAATTGACGCTCCCAAAGGTCGATCTCATTGCGGTCAAGCAACACGCCGCGACGGACTTTTTCACGCACCGAAGTGGGCAAGTTGTGGGCGATGAAGCGGCGCACGTTTTGCCTGAACTCTGCCAGTTCTGCGGGTTCTTGGTCTGCCATCATGCTTTGTGTCCCATCAAACGTTGCAGATCACCCGCGAGCTTCACCAAGCGCGGACCAATGTCCTGCGCCATGCTTTTTTCGGACGTCACATGCTTGGCGACAACGCAATTCAGACTCATGGCCATTCCTGCGGACAGGCACAGGGGCACGCCCACCGCCAAGGTGGCACCCGGCCCGTTTGAAGCCATGCAAAAACCGTGGCTGGCGCAACGTTTGAATTCTGCCTCGATGACCGATTTACGCGCGCGGCGGGCGCTGGCTGGCGTGGCGGGCATCCGGGCCAACAACTCCGACAACAAAGCCTCACGCTGCGGCTGCCCCAGCCCCACCAGGTAAGCCATGCCCAAAGCGGTGTCAGCCATATCGCGCACGGCACCGATGTCTGGCCGCGTGACGGCCTTGGGGTCTACGCAACTCTCTACCAGCACCAGGTGCAGGCCGCCCCGCATCGCCAATGACACCGAACCTTTGGCGTAGTTGGCCAATGCCTGCATGTGGGGCCGTGCGACTTGCCGGATGGGCAACTGCGCCAGCACCGGGTAGGCCAAGGTCAGCATGGCCGCGGTCAGGCGGTAACGCGTGCTTTGCGGGTCGTAGTGCAAAAAACCCAGCAGGCCCAATGTGCGGGTCAGGCGGGCAACCGTAGAGCGGGGGATTCCGATGATGGCGCTGATGTCCCGGTTGCCCAGGCCCGCGCCCTGGCCTTCGAAGGCGCGCAAGACCTGCAAGCCGCGCGCCAGGGTATAGGCGAACTGCGGGTCTTTTTCTTCGGCGGCGAGGGGCGAGGCAAATGTGGACATGACCAAGTGCAAGCGATCTTGACATTGTCTGCGCCTGCTGTCAATATATTCACATGTCTGTCTGATATTCAGACATGCCAACAGGCCATGCGCGGCGTCCAGCCAGAGGGCATGGTCGGCTTGGCAGAACCCCAAGGACATGCCATGGATTTTTCCGCCTCCGAACGAACCCGGGACATCAGCGAAAGAGTCAAGGCCTTTTTCGATGCCGAGCTGCTCCCACGACATCGCGAATGGGCGAACTGGGTGGGCACGCAAGCGGGTTCTCCACCGTGGCTTGATGGCCTTCGGGACAAGGCGCGCCAGTTGGGCCTTTGGAACCTGGCGCTGGCCGATCTGGCGATAGACGAACCGGGCACTCGCCTGAGCAACCAGGAGTTCGGCGCAGCGGCCGAGACCATGGGCCGGTTGCCCTGGGCCAGCGAAGTCTTCAATTGCCACGCGCCCGACACACCCAACATGATCACGCTGCAACATGCGGGCACGCCAGAGCAGAAAGCGCAGTGGCTGCGCCCCCTGCTGGAGGGCCGGATACGCTCCGCCTTCGCGATGACGGAGCCGGCTGTCGGGTCGTCTGACGCCACAAACTTGCAGTTCTCAATGCGCCGAGACGGCCAGGACTACGTGCTCAATGGCAGCAAATGGTATTGCAGCGGCGCGTCCCACCCGCGCTGCCGGTTTTTGAT
Organism: Burkholderiales bacterium; assembly: GCA_025360385.1. Classification (GTDB taxonomy): domain Bacteria; phylum Pseudomonadota; class Gammaproteobacteria; order Burkholderiales; family Burkholderiaceae_C; genus JANYCG01. The sequence goes on from JANYCG010000096.1 coordinate 9,833, forward strand.
CGTCATGGGCGCCACCGATCCGGCCGCTGCCCGCAACCAGCGCCACAGCGCGGTGATCGTGCCAAGCGACACCCCAGGCCTGAAGATCGTCCGGGATCTGCGCTTCATGGGTTTGCAAAATCCTACGTCTGCGGCATCCCAGCTTGAGTTCAGCGATGTGCGGGTTCCGGTCAGCAATCTGCTGGGGCAAGAAGGCCAGGGGTTCAAGGTGGCGCAAACGCGGCTTGGCCCCGCCCGCATCCACCACTGCATGCGGGCTTTGGGCTCCGCTGAGGTGCTGATTGAATTGATGATGGCCCGCGCGTCCGAGCGCCAAACCTTTGGCCGGGTTCTGGCTGACTACGACACGGTGCAACGCTGGATTGCGGAATCCCGCATTGAAGTCGAGCAGGCCCGGCTGCTGGTGCAACGCGCCGCTTGGCTGCTGGACCGTGACGGCCACGCGGGAGCCTGGCGTGACGTGTCCATCATCAAGGTGGTGGTGCCGCGCATGGTGCAAGGCATCGCCGACCGCGCAGTCCAAGTTTTTGGCGCCATGGGCGGCAGTGACGACACACCCATTCACAGCATATTTGCCCATATGCGGGCCATGCGCATCGCCGACGGACCTGACGAAGTCCACCTGCGTCAGATCTTCCGAATGGAAAATAAACCGGGCTGGTCGGTGGCCGACAGCCCTTACAACACGCCCTTCGAAGTTTGACCCGGTCGCACCCACCCTTTGAAACCGCCAACCCAAATGAACGAAGCCATCAACCGCCGTCCGCACCCACCGCTGGTTCGCGCCATGAGAGTGACCAAGCCAATCTTTGCTTTTTGCCAGGGCCGCGAGGTGGTCAGCGAGGTTTCGCGCCACGGTGGCCTGGGCGTGCTTGGGGCAACACGTCATACCCCAGTGGAAATTTCAGAGGATTTGAAATGAATCAGAGCACGTCCTGGCGTGAAGAATGGGAATCACCCCAGGCGCCGCGCGCCGTGAAGATGCCCTTGCAGGACATCCTGATCGGTGACCTGCTGGGCACCATCGACGAACACAATGTTGCGCCCCTGATGCATTCCCCTGCGGGCCAGCGTGTTGCTTACTTCAACAGTGTTGAAACTGTTGCACAGCGCATGGATCGCCTGCTGACTGAAGCCCGGGAAGCCCTGTTTTAACACCCACCAACGATGACCACCTCCACCAACAATTTCCCTCCCGTGCACAAGGGTGCGATCCGCCTGGCAGCAAAGGATTTTTCACCCATGTTCCATGCCCGCTCCATCGCGGTCATTGGTGCTTCACCCACCCCAACCAAGCCCAGTGGGCAGCCCCTGCTTCATTTAAAAAACATGGGCTACACCGGCAAGGTCTATCCGGTCAACCCGCGTTATGACAATGTACGGGGCTGGCCTTGTTACCCCGACGTTGCTGCATTGCCCGAAGTGCCAGACGTCGCCTTGATCGCTGTGTCTGCAGAACAGGTGGCCTTTCAACTGGCCGAGTGTGGACGCAAGGGCGTCACCCATGTCATCGTGATCACCTCGGGTTTTTCTGAAATGGGGCAAGGCGGTGAAGCTGCGCAGGCGGAGTTGGTGGCGCTGGCGCGTGAACATGGCATCACGCTGGTGGGCCCCAATTGCCAGGGGATGATCAGTGTCGGCCGGGGCTTCAGCCTGGGCTTTGGGGCGCCTTACGGGTTCCAGTACAACAAGGGCCCCATCAGCATGACGTCGCAAAGCGGCGCCTGGGGCAATACGGTGATGCTGCTGGCCAATGCAGCCGGCCTTGGGTTTCAAAACTACCAGTCCACAGGCAACGAAGCGGCCACCACATCACTGGACCTGGTGGACTGGTACCTGGACGACCCTGAAACCGGCATGGTCGTGTCTTATGTGGAAGGTTTCAAGGATGCCCACCGGGTGGTCGAAATTGGCCGCAAGGCTTTGGCCGCGAACAAGCCCTACTTGTTGTGGAAAGTCGGAAGCTCGGAAGCCGGCGCACGCGCGGCAGCCTCACACACCGCCAACCTGGGCGGTGCCATGGCGCTTTACCGCGCGGCATTCCGGCAAAGCGGCATCATTGAGGTGGCCGACGCGAATGAACTAGCGGACCGCGCCCAGGCCTTGCTGTCGCCCCGAAAACCCAAAGGCAATCGCGTCGCAGTGGTCACGTTGTCGGGCGGTGCAGGTGTGCTGATGGCGGATCATTGCGCACCCGCCGGCCTTGAGTTGCCCGAACTCTCGCCGGCGACCCTGGCCCGACTCAAGGAGATCCTGCCGCCCTATGCCGGGCTGAACAACCCGATTGACCTGACCGGAAACATCGCCGCCCGGCAGGAGAACATGATCGAAGCCCTGCGCCTGGTGGTCAATGACCCCTTGGTCGACATGATGGGCGTGTGCCTGGCCGCAGCTTCGGGACCGGCCGGCATTCAACTGGCCCAATGGGTGGCGGAGGTGGCGGGCAGCACCGACAAACCCGTGCTGGTCGCCTGGGTCGCCATTCAGGCCACCACCCAGGCGGGATATGACGCATTGGCACAAGCCAAGGTGCCGCGATATGACACTCCGGTGCGCTGCGTGCTGGGCATGGATGCCCTGTGGCGCTTCGCCAAAGCACAAGCCGACTGCCTGCGCATCGCCGGTGAACCGGCGGTGCGGCTGCACCGCCCAAAGCAGCAGAAAATGCTGGCCGAGCAGCAACGGGATTTGTCGGAGTACCGCGCCAAGCAGGTGCTTGCCGACTACGGCATTGCGGTCACACCCGAAGCCCTCGCCACCAGTGCCGATGACGCTGTCAAACAGGCCAGAACAATCGGTTTTCCAGTGGCGCTCAAAATCATGTCACCCGACATTCCCCACAAGACAGAAGCAGGTGGTGTTCGCATCGGCTTGACGGATGAGCCCAGTGTGCGCCAGGCCTATTCTGAAATCCTGGCCAGCGCCAAACACCATGCGCCCGAAGCCATGATGGAAGGTGTGCTGGTGCAGGCCATGGTGCAGGGCGGCACCGAAGTCATCTTGGGCATCACCAACGACCCCCTGTTTGGGCCCGCCATCATGTTCGGCCTGGGTGGCATCTTTGCCGAGGTCATGAAAGATGTGAGCTTCCGCATTTTGCCGATCACGCGCATCGAGGCGCTGGACATGGTGCGTGAAATCAAGGCCTTCCCGATTCTGGACGGTGCCCGGGGCCGTCCCAAAGCCGACGTCGATGCGCTGGTTGACACCATTGTCAAACTCGCCGCCCTTGCCATAGACTTGAAAGACCAGGTGGCTGAAATCGACATCAATCCGCTGTTTGTGCTGCCGCAGGGCCGAGGGGTGATGGCTGCGGATGCCTTGATCAAGCCCCGCGTCAAATAAATCGCCAGGAGACACCATGCCAAATCGTCCAGCCCATGCCATTGCCCCCAGCCGCAGGCGCGCCCTGCAAGCCGTGGGGGCCTTGCTGGCCACCGCCAATCTGGGCGTGGGCAATGCCCAAGCGACCTGGCCCAGCAAACCGATTCGCCTGGTGTTGCCCAGTGGCGCCGGCGGTGGCGCCGACATCTTTGGCCGCCCACTGGCGGAATGGCTGGGCAAAGAGCTGGGCCAACCCGTCGTGGTTGAAAACAAACCAGGCGCCAACGGCGTGATTGCCCACGAACAGGTCGTGCGCCAGCCAGGCGACGGCTACAACCTGGTGGTGTCGTATGCGGCCGCCATTTTGGGCAACAAGGCCATGAACGCCAAGATTTCGCATGACACAATTTTAGATTTGAAACCCATCGCTCTCATCGGTGGTGATGGCGGCAACCTGCTCATCGTCAATGCAGCCTTGCCAGTCCACAATCTCAAGGACTTGATTGCCTATGCCAAGAGCCAGGCCGGCGGCATCAATTACGGCTCCTGGGGCGTGGGTTCCGGAGGCCATCTGGTGATGGAAACCCTCAAGGGGCAGGCGGGCATCACCCTGAACCATATCCCTTACAAGACGGTTGCCGCCATCTCGCCCGACGTGGTCTCGGGTGTGTTGCAGGTGTCGACCATTGATGCGGGCACGCCGGTTCAGTTGATCAAAGCCGGTCGCATTCGCGCCATCGCGGCCCTGTCCCCCAAACGCCTGCCGCTGTTGCCGGATGTGCCGGCACTGGGCGAGCAGGGCTACCCGGTCGGGTTTGTTCCCTGGTACGGGCTGTTCGGACCGGCCTCCATGCCCAATGACCTGGTGAGCCGCCTCAACGGGTTGTTGAATCGCTGGCTGGTATTGCCGGAATCCGTGGCCATGTTTGAGCAAAAGCAAAACACCCCGGCTCCCTCACCAAAATCCGCAGAAGCCTTCGCAGCACAGATTCAAGCCGAGCTGCCGGTTTGGCGCAAGATGATGCAGATCGCCAAAATTGAAGGCGCTTGACGTTCAGGCCCAGCGCTGCCCAACACTGCAAAACCCCAGGCCCTGTTTCGAACTGGCCGTCAGCCCGCAGCGGCGCGTTGCAAGCGGTCGCGCACAGCATCCCATTGCGGCCCCTCTGGTGGGGTTTCGATCCAGATCAGCTTCACGCCCTGGGTATCAAATTCCCGCAAAACGGCAAACAGCTGTTGGGCCGTGGCAGCGGCATCATCGGGCATGCGGCGGCGCAGAACTTTGGACGAAGTGCTGCGCAGAATCAGCCGCGAGTAGGTGGCGATGACGGGTTGCTGCGGCTTCTTGCTGTCAATTTCTGCGCCCAACACATCCAGCGCCGTTTGCAGGGCCTTGGCATTCATCAGCCGCACGGTGGCGTTCGGCGCGTAATGCGACTCCAGCATCCCAGAGGCTCTAGGTCCCTGTGGAATATGATTTTGTAGCTCCTCTTTTAATAGTACTGCCTGGCCACAAACAGCCTCGACCTGGGCGCGGCTGATGCTGCCGGGGCGCAGCAAAATCGGCAGGCCACGGGTGCAATCAATGATGGTGGATTCAATGCCGACCCTGCAGGCACCGCCATCCAAAACCAGCAGGGCGTCGCCAAACTCGCCCTGCACATGGGCCGCCGTGGTCGGGCTGACGCGGCCAAACTGGTTGGCGCTGGGTGCCGCCAACCCGTATACCGGTTGCGACCCGGCCAGCAGATCCCGCAACAAGGCCTGCGCCACAGGGTGCGACGGGCACCGTAGGCCAATAGAGTCCTGCCCGCCTGCGGCCTCTTTTCCAACACCATCACGCCGGGGCAGAATCACGGTGAGCGGCCCCGGCCAAAACGCGGCGATCAACCGGCTGGCAAAGGCCGGCACCTGGTCTGCAAAGTGCGCCACGCCGCCCGCGTCAGCCACGTGCACGATCAGCGGGTGCTCGCTGGGGCGTCCCTTGGCAGCAAAAATTTTGGCCACTGCCCATGCGCTACCAGCATCTGCCGCGAGGCCGTAGACGGTTTCAGTGGGCAAGCCGATTAGCTCGCCAGCCCCTATGGAATGGGCGGCGGCCGCTATGGATTCGGGTGCGTTGCCGGGCAGGATCACAAATACGCTCCAATGGTCAATGCGCCAGCGGCGCGATGCCCAGTAGCTTGGCGGCCAGCGCTGCCGTGGCCTGCACCTTACCCACCGTTTTGCCCGTGATCGTGAGATGTCCCATCTTGCGCCCTGCCCGCGCCTCGGTTTTGCCGTAAAGGTGCAAGTGGGTGCCGGGCAGCGCAAGCACTTTGTCCCACTTCGGCTCCCCGGTTTTTGGCCAGATATCGCCCAACAGGTTGAGCATGATGGCCGGGCTGTGCTGACGTGGCTGGGTCAAAGGCAGTCCGGCCATGGCGCGCACTTGCAGCTCAAACTGCGAAACATCACACGCGTCCAGGCTGTAGTGGCCGCTGTTGTGGGGGCGCGGTGCGATTTCATTGACGATCAGCCGGTCAGGTGCTTTTTTGGCCGCTCCTGATTGACTCGATTCGCCACTGATGACAAAAAATTCTACGCACAAGACGCCCACATAAACCAATTCATTTGCTATTGATTTGGCAGCTAACAACGCTTGTTTGACGAGAACATCTGGCATATTCCCCTTGTAAACCTCGGAGAACGCCAGAATTCCGTCGCGGTGGGTATTGACTTGCAGCGGCAGGTTGACGCAGGCACCATCCGCACCACGCGCCAGGATGACGGAGCACTCGGCTTTAAGGGCCAACATCTTCTCAAACACGCAGGGCACACGTTTGAGCTGGGCCCAGGCCTTGGCGAGTTCTGCCCGGTTTTTGACGCGAACTTGCCCCTTGCCGTCGTAGCCCATGCGGCTGGTTTTGAGCACGCCGGGCAGCAAATTGGCATCCACCTGCGCCAGTTGCGTCGCGTTTTCAAGCACCGCAAACGGCGCACACGGCACGCCGCAACGCACAAAATGCGCCTTCTCGGCAGCTCGATCCTGCGCAATGCTGACGGCGCTGGCTGCTGGTGCCACGGGCCGGGTGCGGGCCAGGGCCAGCAAAGCCGCAGCGGGCACGTTTTCAAACTCTGTCGTGATGGCATGGCTGGTGGCAGCCAGTTGTGCCAGGCCGACCTCGTCGAGGTAGCTGGTTTGAATGTGGTGATGGCTGACCAAGCCGGCAGGGCTTTGCGGGTCCAGGTCAAGCACGGCCGTGGCGTAACCCATGGCCTGCGCCGCGTGCACGAACATGCGGCCCAGCTGGCCGCCACCCATGACGCCCAAGGTCACAGGCCGCCCGTCCACGCCCCTGCCGGGCAACAGAGGCTTTGGTGGCTTTGCGGGTTTCACAAGGCGGGCGGCAGGGCCATGCCGCGCGCCGCCTGGGTCTGCGCCGCGCGATAGGCATCCAGCTTGGTGCGCAGGTCTGCGTCCTCGTTGGCCAGCATGGCCACGGCAAACAGCGCCGCGTTGGCTGCGCCAGCCTGGCCAATGGCAAACGTCGCCACCGGAATGCCCTTGGGCATTTGCACAATGCTGTGCAGCGAATCAACCCCCAGCAGGTGTTTGCTGGCCACCGGCACGCCCAACACGGGCACCGTGGTTTTGGCCGCCAGCATGCCGGGCAAATGCGCGGCACCACCCGCCCCGGCGATGATCGCCTTGAGGCCGCGGCCGGCAGCGGCTTCAGCGTAGGCGAACATGTCGTCCGGCATTCTGTGGGCTGAAACGACTTTGGCCTCATGGGGGATGCCAAAGTGTTGGAGAATCTGTACCGCGTGCTGAAGGGTGTCCCAGTCGGAGCTAGAGCCCATCACAACGCCAATTTGAATTTTCATCCAACAATTATCCCAAATGATCAACGTTACCGTCCAAAACTTCGATGCAGAAGTCATCGAAGCCTCTGCCATTGTCCCTGTGCTGGTCGATTTTTGGGCCCCCTGGTGCGGCCCCTGCAAGGTGATTGGGCCGCTGCTTGAAAAGCTGGAAACCGACTACGCGGGCCGCTTCAAGCTGGTCAAAGTGGACTCCGACCAGGAGCAGGAGCTGAGCCAGGCCTTTGGCATACGCTCCATCCCCACTTGCGTGATGCTGGTCAACGGCAAACCGGTTGACGGCTTCATGGGCGCCCTGCCCGAGGGCCAGCTCAAGGCTTTTTTGGACAAACACGTGCCTGAACACGCGCCCGGCGCCGACGTGCTGGAGGCTGAGGTCACCTCCGTTGAAGTGTCCGACGCTCCGGCAGCCGACGACCCCCTCGCCCTGCGCGAAGCGCTGCACCAAGCGGTGTTGAAAACCCCCGACGACGACGACGCCCGTTTTGACTACGTGAAGTTTCTGCTGCTGAACGATGAGGTCGACGATGCCAAGGTGGCGTTCGCCCCGGTGATCGCCAAAACCGCCCTGGTGCGGAAATTCGATGCCTTGCAGCGCTGGATGAACGCTATTGATTTTGTATCAAACAATGCTGACTCCACGGGAACTTGGGGCAGTTTTGACGCTCAGATCGCGCAAAACAAGCGCAATTTTGAAGCCCGCTTCGGCAAAGCCCAGTGCCTGATGGCCAGCCAGCACTGGACCGCCGCCATGGACGAATTGCTGGAAATCCTGATGCGCGACAAAACCTGGAGCAGCGAGCTGGCCCGCAAAACCTACATCGCCATTCTGGACATCATTGAGCCGGCCAAAATCAAGGTGGCGGATGGGCAAATTCCGCCGATCGACCCCACAGTGGCGACTTACCGGCGGCGTCTGAGCAGCGTGGTGCTGAGCTAAACGGCTGCACAAACGCGGCCCACCTGCTGCGCCAGTCAGCGCGTGCCGGTCGTCGTGGTGGTGCCGGTGGTTCCGGTGGTGCCGGTGACCGGGGTGGTGCTGCTAATTGCCGCAGCCGCCCCCAGCACAGCGGCGCCGGTGGCAATAACACCCACTGAAATGCCGCCTACGGCCGCGCCTGTCGCGGCACCCGCCCCCGCAGCCCCAGGTGCTGCACCCGCCGCGCCAGGTGCGGCTCCTCCTGCAGTGCCTGGTGCTGCGCCTGTGGTCGCGCCCGGCGCTGCGCCTGCAGCCATGTTCAGGCTTTGCAGCTGACCCACCTGCCCTAAGGTGGCCCCGGACATTGCCGCTGCCGACGACGCAGCTGGAGCGGCCACACCCACGGCCGAGGCCACCTGGCCCGCGCCTGCGACCAAACTGCCGCCGGCGGTGGACAACTCCACCGAGCCGCTGATAACCTGCGTAAACGCTGTGGTCTGGCCACCCGAGGCAGCGGCTTGCAAGGCGGTGATGAAATCGGTCCCGCGAATGCCCACGGTCGCCGTCCCTGCGATGATGCGCACGGACGCCGGGTTGCGCGTGCCAATCAGGCCGGTCAACATGCGCATTGCGCCACGCAGCAAGTTGATGGATGAAACCGAGTTTTGCGCCTGGTTGGCATCAAATTTGTACGCTGCGATTTTTAAAACAGAACCTTCAGACACCGCAATCGTCTGGCCGTCAGTGAAACGCAGGAAGCCCGTGCCTTTGTCGGTGAGGATGTCATCGCCTTCATTGACGGTTTGGCCCACTGCCAGCGGGGTCGGCGCACTCGGGCCGCTGCGCACGCGCAAGTCGCCAGAGGCTCGCTCCACCCGCGCGACTTGGGCAAAAAGCGCGCCGCAAGCACCGGCGAAAAAAAGCAATGCAAGGCATTTGTTGAGACCTATCGTCATGTCGCTACTCCTTTTGAAAATTAAGCTGTCAAGCGCAGCAGGGCTTCCTGGTATTTGGCGGCGGTTTTTGCAATCACTGCGGTCGGCACGCGGGGGGCGGGGGGCGTTTTGTTCCAGGGTTTGCCGTCCACCAAAGCCTGCTCCAGCCAGTCTCGCACAAATTGCTTGTCGTAGCTAGGCGGGTTGCTGCCGCTGTTGAAACTTTGCGGGTAACTCTCCAACGGCCAGAAACGTGATGAATCGGGCGTAAGCACTTCGTCCATCAGGGTCAAGGTGCCATCCGCATCCAGGCCAAACTCAAACTTGGTGTCGGCAATGATCACGCCCTTGGTCAAGGCAAACTCGCTGGCCGCCAGGTACAGGCGAATGCTGATGTCGCAGATGCGGGTCGCCAGGTCCAGACCGATCATGCCGACCGTTTGCTCAAATGTGATGTTCTCGTCGTGGTCACCCACGGCTGCCTTGGCTGCGGGTGTGTAGATGGGTTCTGGCAGTTTGGATGCGTTCTGCAAACCAGGGGGCAGCTTGACGCCGCACACGGCAGAATTTGCCTGGTATTCCTTCCAGCCGCTACCGGCCAGGTAACCGCGCACTACGGCTTCCACCGGCAGGGGTTTGAGCCGTTTGACCAGCATTGAGCGGCCCAGCACCTGCGGTACCTCGGCGGGCGTCACCACGCTTTCAGGAAAGTCCCCCGTGAGGTGAATCGGGCAGATGTTCTGGCCCTTGGGCCCCAGCTTGTCAAACCAGAACAAGGCCATCTGGGTCAGCAGCGCGCCTTTGCCGGGAATCGGCTCGCCCATGATCACGTCAAACGCACTGAGGCGGTCACTGGCGACCATCAGGATACGGTCGGCACCGACGGCATAGTTGTCACGGACTTTGCCGCGTGCCAGCAGGGGCAGGGACGTGAGCATGGAAGTGTGCAGGGCGGCGGTCATAGGGTCCAAAAATAAGGCTCAAAAAAAGCCCGTTGAATGAGCAACGGGCTTGGACTATTCAGGTTGATTATCTCAGCCTTGCGGATGCCTCACTGCACGACTTGCGCAAGCTCACCGCGCGAATATTGCCCCGCCACGACTTGCAGGCTGTGGCCCTTGACCTTGCTGCCCTGCCCCTCGCAACCAAACTGCAGGTAGCGCTGTTTGCAGATTTGTTTGGCGGCTTCGCGGGCCGGTTTGAGCCAGTCGCGCATGTCAAATTTGTCAGGGTTTTGTGCCATGAACTTGCGCACGGCAGCGGTCATCGCCAGGCGGATGTCGGTGTCGATGTTGATTTTGCGCACGCCAAACTTGATGGCCTTCTGGATCTCTTCCACCGGCACGCCATAGGTTTCGCGCATGTTGCCGCCGAACTCATTGATGATGGCCAGCAAATCCTGCGGCACCGAGCTGGAGCCATGCATCACCAGGTGGGTGTTGGGGATGCGTTGGTTGATTTGTTTGATGCGCTCAATCGCCAGAATGTCGCCAGTGGGCTTGCGTGTGAACTTGTAGGCGCCGTGGCTGGTGCCAATGGCGATAGCCAGCGCGTCAAGCTGGGTGCGCTTCACAAAATCGGCCGCCTGCTCGGGGTCGGTCAACAACTGCTCCATGGTCATGGTGGACTCGGTGCCGTGGCCGTCTTCCTTGTCACCGCGCATGGTTTCCAGGCTGCCCAGGCACCCCAGTTCGCCTTCGACGGTGACACCGGTTTTGTGCGCCATATCGACGACTTTGCGGGTGACTTCGACGTTGTAGTCATAACTGGCAATGGTCTTGCCGTCACCCTCCAGAGACCCGTCCATCATGACTGAGCTGAAGCCCAAATTGATGGCACCCTGGCACACCTCCGGGTTCTGGCCGTGGTCCTGGTGCATCACCAGCGGGATCTGCGGATAAGCCTCTATGGCCGCCGAAATCAGGTGTTTGATGAAGGCCTCACCCGCGTATTTGCGCGCCCCCGCACTGGCCTGCAGAATGACCGGCGCGCCGACCTCGTTGGCGGCTTCCATCACTGCCTGAACCTGCTCCAGGTTGTTGACGTTGAAAGCCGGAATGCCATAGCCGTTGACGGCCGCGTGGTCGAGCAGTTCACGCATTGAGACGAGTGCCATGTTGAAGTCCTTGGAAAGGTTGAAGTTGAAAGTGTCGGGCCTGGGGCAAATCGCGTGGTAACCGCTTGGTAACTTTTTGCCGTTTGGCTGATTTTAATGGTTGCGGTTGATGCAGGTTGCCTTGAGTTCCGCGCTGAGTTCCGGCTGCTACGTTCACCCCTGCGCGGCGACCGGGCAATGTGCATGCGGTTTTGGTGTGAAAGCACGCGTGGTTTCGAAAAATGCGTCAAGCTGCCGCTTGGGCATTTTTTGGGGCGACTGACAGATCGCTTCCGCGCGCCTTTCCCACCAAAGCCCGGTCACATTACCCAATCACCACGCTCAGTCAACAGATTTTCGCCTCGGTGCCGAGAGGGCTTTAACGATTAAGGATAGATCGCGGCGAAGCGCGACCTATCCTTATTCGCTAGGCGTCAAGATGACCAGAGCAGGCGGCAGGCGATCAGTCATAGCCAAACAGGGCTCGGCCCTCTTGGAACGCCCAATGACCGTTGAATTGAATTCGGTCAGGCTCACCTGGGGAAAGGAAAACAGTGAAATAGAAGCCCGCTGGCCGGCCTGATTCTGATACCTTGGTTCGCTCATCAGAGATGACAACCTTGTATACGTGCCGATCTTCCCGCTTGCCTGCAGCGCGTCGGCGAGCAACCATTTTTGCAAGCGCGTCCTTGCCAGCCCTTGTGGCGGGCGGTACAGAAAATATCAAGGGCCGGCCTACAAGATCCTCTATCAACACCGAAACCGTCGCGTACCAATTTGACATGCCAGTAAGCAGCGAATCGGGCAGCGACATTTGACCAAATAGGCTCAGGAGCTCTTTGCGTAAGGTTATTAGACCAAGCGCATCGAGAATTGTCTTTATCTCGCCATCCAAATCGGCCTTGTCCGGTGGAACACAAAAGATGGAATCAATTGCCTCAATGAGAGGCAGCACGCCTGGGTTTCGATCTAGCTCGGTGTGCTGGAGCCAGTCACAGTACATGGTGCACGTTGGGTAGGAAGCACGAAGCCCTTTTGAGTCCAAGGTCAGGCGGATCAAGCGAAACAGGTTAAGGGTTTCGGCGTTTGCAACTTGGCCGCCCTGAGCCATTCGATCGAGCTCGCGCCTGAGTGGGACTAGTGTAGTGTTGCATATATATTGAACTATTGTCAGTTGTCCTGATCTTACCCTGAACATTGCAGTTTCGAGGGGTATCCGAATGAACAGTCGCAGGGTAGTAGTCGAATTTGGCCAGGATGACCTGGAGACTTTGCTTC
>JANYCG010000117.1 GCA_025360385.1 Burkholderiales bacterium
AATTTCAGGCCTAGGCCGTGGCGGCAAAGCGCGTGAAGAAACCCTGGAGATCCGCAGCCTGAACAACGCCCGCGCTGCGCGGGGCCGCAAAGGCAAGGCGGCAGATTTGGGGTTCAAGCCAAGCTCTGTGGTGCGGGTGGAATAACACGGGCGTGCCGCCCGGCCAGCGTCAAGGCAAGGACTGCAAAACCTGCCGCGTGAACGCATCCGCCGGGAAAAACGTTTCCAGCGCCATTTCATGCAGCGTGATGTCGGTCGGTGAGCCAAACACCGTGGTGGTGCTGATGAAATTCAGCACACCAGCGTCAGTGCGGAACTGGAAGGGCATCACCACACCCGCCAACTCATTGGGCAGGCAGGCCTCTGCGCTGGCGTGCGGGCCTGGGTAAGCACGCAATTCGTCGAGCAGGGCGGCCAGCTCGGCATCTGCCGTTGCGGCGATCTGGTGGCCCAGACGCTCGAAGATGTGCGAGCGCCACTGCGCGAGGTTGGTGATGCGCGGCGCCAGGCCATCGGGGTGCAGGCTGATTCTCAGCACGTTTGGCAGGCCCTGATCGGCAGGTGTCAGCAGTTCGGGGGCCACACCCGTCAGCAGCAGGGGCACCATGCGGTTGGCCGCGACCATGTTCCAGTGCCTGTCCACGGCCAGCGCCGGGTAGGGTTCGTGGCTTTTCAGGATCAGCTCCACCGCCTGGCGCGCTGCGGCAAATGCCGGGTCGTCCAGGCGGCTTTCTCGGTACATGGGCGCGTAGCCGGCGGCCACCAGCAGGGTGTTGCGTTCGCGCAGCGGCACGTCCATGCGGGCGCACAGGCGCAGCACCATCTCGCGGCTCGGGTTGGCGCGGCCCGTCTCGACAAAGCTGATGTGGCGCGTCGAGACGTCGGCATCGGCTGCCAGATCCAACTGGCTCAGGCGGCGGCGCTGGCGCCAGTTGCGCAGGTGTTCGCCAAAGGGTGCCGCCGTGCGGCGGGGCGCGTGGGAATGTGCATGGAAGGGTGTGGCAGGGGCTGTGCTCATGGCGGGATTGTGTCGCCAATCCGGCGCTACTGCATTACCTCCCGGGTTATGGCGCGGGTACGCGCTTGGGGCGACGATCCGCCTGCCTCTATGCAAATCAAGGCAAAACATTCAACCTCACTCAAGGAACTAACCATGTCCGCCATCCCTTCCAGCTTCGCTTCCCGCACTGCATCTTCCGGCGCTTTGCTGCGCGCCGTTTTGGGCGTTGACGCCGCCCTCAGCCTGTTGACCGGCATCCTGCATCTGGCCGCCGGATCGGTGCTGAACGAACTGACCCAATTGGGCATGCCGCTGGTCACCGAGAGCGGCCTGATCCTGGTGGCCTACGGCGCCTTTGTGGCCTGGGTAACCTGGGTAACCTGGGTAGCGCGCCAGGCTACTCCTTCGGATCGCCTGGTGTGGCTGCTGATCGTGGCAGGCAACCTGGGCTGGACACTCGCTGCGGCTGCCACGCTGGCCCTGGTGCCCGCCACTGTCACTGCGCTGGGCAAAGCCTATCTGCTGTTCAACATGGCCTATGGCCTGGTGATGGCCAGCCTGATGTTTGCCGGCCTGCGCCGCCGCAGCGCCTGCTGATCCCAATGGCTTTGGGCGGGTGGCATACTTTGCAGAAATTCCAAAGCTGCTTCAGGAGTGCCACCATGCCCAGCAAAGCCCCCCAGTATTGGCTCATGAAATCCGAGCCCGACGAGGTCTCGATCGACGACGCGCTGGCCGCCCCCCAAAAGACAGTGCCCTGGTTCGGCGTGCGCAACTACCAGGCCCGCAATTTCATGCGCGACGGCATGAAGCCGGGCGACGGCGTGTTGTTCTACCACTCGAGTTGCGCCGAGCCCGGCATCGCCGGCATCGCCAAGGTTGCCTCTGCCACGCGGCCGGACCCGACCCAGTTCGACAAGAAGTCGCCGTATTACGACGCCAAGTCATCCCCCGACAACCCGCGCTGGCTGCTGCTGGACGTGCAGGCGGTGAAGAAGACCCAGCTGGTGAATCTGCCCGAGCTGCGTTCGGTGCCTGAACTCGCTGACATGCGGCTGCTGCAGCGGGGGAACCGGCTGTCTGTGATGCCGGTGAATGCGGGGCATTGGGAATTGATTCTGTCGCTGTTGGGCTGAAGTATTCAGCTTTTTCCCCAGGCGCCCGATTGAGCGAAGGCCGCGCTCTGTGGCCCGCCACCCACCCGGCACGGCGACGGCGCAATGTGCTGCGGTTTTGGAACGGGAGTTCCGCGCGGACACGAAAATTTCGTGCCAATCTTGACATGAAGGGTGCTCGCGGAAATTTTTGAGGCGCACAACAGAAGCCACCGCGACGCGTCCCGTTCCAAAGCCCGGTCACATCGCACCATCACTGCGCCGGGTAGGTGGCTGGGTCTGCTGGAGCGCCCGTGGTCAGGTGGTCTTTGCCGTGCCTGCTAACGACAAGGGTGGCAGACGGCCAGAGCAATTGCCAGCGTCAGTCGGTTCGTTTTTGCCAACATGCCGGGCGCCACCGTGACCACCGGGCACAGTGGAACAAAGAGGTGGTCGTTGGCAGGCCGCCTGAAGCGTGGCAGGGGCGGTGCTGCGTCTTGTAGCAATACCGGCGTGCCTGGATTGGCCTGCGCCGCGCCGCAGCACAACGGGTTGCTGAATTTGCATGAAATCGGTAGCGTCAACCAACACACAGGTTAAATCTCAAGCCATAATTTGCGTATGCACCCGTGCGCCAAGCTTGCAATCCCCGATGCCGCTGACCACCCCGTCTTCAAGGTGGTGCCTCAGTCCAACAAGGTTTACCTGCTGCGTATGAGTTTGTGTGCCTGGGCTGGTATTGTGGTGCGGCGGATAAACGCTATTCGTTGCACTGTCCTCCATAACGCCACCAACGCTTAGATATGAAATCCCGTATCTGCCGCTTCGCCATCGCGTCGCTAGCTTTGGCAGCAGTTCCGGCAACGGCTTCATTCTCAGACGCTCAGTTGCGCATCGGCGTTACGGAATCGGATCTTGCCTCGTGGGCTATTAAAAGCGGCTACGAGCTCAAGCCATCCGGCGACGAAAGGTGGTGGGCGTATCGGAAGAGTGACAATGAGATCATCGGCATATTCCGCTTTTGCCGAGGCAAGGTGTTCGAGCAGGCGCTGACAGTTCAAGGGGGTGCATCAGCGTTTATCAAGAGAGTGGCACAGTTCAATCATCAGTATGGAACTGGCCAGTACTCGGTTGAGTCGTCGTTGGAATCCGTCGGAGATCGAAATGTGATTGAAGTTGTTTGGCGACGTGCGGACCAGATTACGACGCTGACTTTCTTTGCTGGCTCATCGCCCGTGAGCGAGACACAGTGGCTCGGCACCACAATCCCATCGAACTGTCGCAGCTAGCCTTGACATCGGCGCAGCGCGACCTAATGGTCGAGTTCTGCGGAAATTGACCCTATGCAACACTACTACCTGATTGATCTCCCAAGTGTGCCCGGTTCAGGCTCGCAGCCGCTGGCCCCGGTCAGCGTCCAAAGCCCGAAG
>JANYCG010000164.1 GCA_025360385.1 Burkholderiales bacterium
GTGGGCGGCAATCTGGCAATGTTTGGCGGGTCCAATGGCGACACTTTGGGTGGTTCGCGTATTGGCGGGCTAAGCACCACCAATACCGATCTGGTGCTCAATGTGGCGGGCAATTTGACCTTGACTGCTGGCAACTCCAGCGGCCTGGCGATTGGCGCGTCGCCAACGACGACCGGTTTCACCAATGTCATTGATATCAGCACCGGTGGAGACCTCGTCATGACCCCGAGTGCCACTCAAGGCGTTCGCATCGGGTCGCACCCGAATGACGTGGAAACAGGCCTGATTACCATCACGGCGGGCGGCAACGTCACCATGAACAGTGGTGGTGGCACCGGCGTGGCGGGAATCCGCACACTCGGGAACGTTGGAATTACATCCAATAGCTCTGGCAAAACCATTACGCAGGCTGCTGACAGCGTGATTTTGGCCGCTGAACTTTCTACCGAAGCGGACAGCCACATCAGCTTGCCTGGCAATAACAAAGTCGCAATATTCAATGCCACCACCAACACCGGCAACATCACGTTTAACAACACGCAATCGCTGTTGCTTGGCGCGGTCGGCACAGGCTCTGGTACGCAAAGCGTGAATATCACGGCGGTGGGCGGCAGTTCCGACCTTACCCTCGGTGCGTTCGGTGGCTACGCTACGGACGACAACTGGACGCTGATATCGGGCGGCAACATGTCACTGGTCAATGGCTTCAGCGGCAACAACGTCGACATGACAGGCAAATCAATCGCTCTGTCCGGCAATTTGACTGTCGCTGGCAATTTGAACCTGATCGCCAATGGCAATACTGGAATCGGCATCAGCCAAAGCGGTGGAGCCGTGGTCGTGGCTGGCGCAACCACTGTGAGCGCTGGCAGTGACTCGGTGAGCTTGTTAAGCGTCAACAATGATTTCAACACCTTTGGCGGTACAGCCGGGTCAATTGATGTGCGGGATTCCAATTCGATTGCTCTGGACAACATCGCCTCAATTGCACTGAACGTGTCCGCCGTTGGTGCCATCACCCAAGTGCCCTTCACCACCTTGCAAGTGGACAGCGCATCGTTGAACTCGATGGGCCTGGCTGACATCACCGTCGCCAATGCGGGCAACCTGATCAACGCATTGGCAGTAGGGTATGGCGGCGCAGTGACGGTCGCCAACACCTCGTCGTCCATGGTGCTTCACGGCATCACCGCGAATTCCTTCAATCTGGTGTCCACAGGGGATATTCGAAGCGATGGCAGTTTCCTCAACACCACTGGCGGGGCGCTGAATATTGAATCGACCGCTGGCATGATTGACTTGAACGCTGGTGGCGCCGCAACACTGTCTTCGGGTGCGGGCATCTTGCTCCGAGCGCAAGGCGACATCCATGTTCAGAACGCGGCGATGACCGCCAACAACGGCGGCAACATTGTGATTTCCTCCACAGCCGGTCGGTTGTCAGCGGCAGCGGGGTACGGCGGCGGCGTGACTTTGAATGGCGGTGGTCGTTGGATCACTTACCTGACAAACCCCAATGCCGGGCATGATTTGGGCATGTTCGCGGCACCAGATTTCAGGCAAGTCAACGCGCCGTTTGGAACGACGCCAGTGGCGGCAGGCAATGCTGGCATGTGGTCTGACGTGCCTGCCAATGTCACCATCACCCTGGGTGGCGCGGTGAACAAACGGTACGACGCCACGACTGGAATCAACATGGCTGGGGCCTCTGTTGATTCAGCTGTCGGCTTGTTGTTCAATGAAACGGCCGTGAGTTTGGGGGTGCAGCCAGGCGTTTTGGCGGACAAAAACGTTGGGCTTGGCAAAGCCGTGACGGTAGCGGCTGCCAATATTGGTTCGGTGGCCGACTCAAATGGCATCCCGACGTATGGCTACGTGTTTAATGCCGCAAGCGGCAACATTGCCAACGTGTCAAAAGCCGACATTGCGTCGGTCACCGGCATCACTGCTGTGAACAAAACATATGACGCCACGACCTTGGTAGCTTTGGTCACCATCGGCGCTGGATTTGGCGGTTTGCTGGCGGGTGACGTTGTAACGGTTGCCTCGGCAGCGGGCGCGTTCGTTGACAAAAACGCAGGCCTTGCCAAACCTGTCAACGTCACCGGCATCACATTGACGGGTGCTGACGCAGGCAACTACAACCTGCTCAGCAACACCGCCAGCGCGGTGGCGGACATCAGCAAAGCCAACGTCGCCAGCGTCAACGGCATCACCGGCGTGAACCGCGCGTATGACGCGACCACCGTGGTTGGCCTCAACACCGCTGGCGCAAGCTTCAGCGGCATTCTGCCCGGTGATACTTTGCTGGTAGCAAGTGCCGCAGGCAGCATGGTTGACAAAAACGCGGGTCATGGAAAACTCGTCAACATCAGTGGCATTGGCCTTGCTGGCGCAGATGCGGTCAACTACAACTTGTTGAGTAACACGGCTGCGGGTTCTGTGGATATTGCAAAGGCAGCCATCACAAGTGTGACCGGTATCACCGTGGCCAACAAAGTCTATGACGGGTCATCCGGCGCTACGCTCAATACTTCAGGTGCGACGTTTGTTGGCCTGGTACCAGGAGACAGCGTCACTGTTACGGGTGGCACTGGCGGTTTTGCAGACGCGAATGTCGGCAGCGCCAAACCAGTGAACGTGGCGGGTTTGAGCATTGGCGGGGCCGATGGCGGCAACTACACCGTGGGCGTTTTGTCTGTCAACGGCGGCGCAGACATCACGGTTCGGCCGTTGTCCGTCTGGCAAGGCGCAGCCAGTGGGAATTGGAGCAACCCGGCCAATTGGGATGCATTGCCCAGTTTGTCCAACGTGTTGGCGGTGTCCATTCCGGCCAATGTTGTGGTGACCTATGACGCTGGCGCAGGCACTACGCAGCTGCAAAACCTCACCAGCGCCGGACGATTGAACCTTACCGCCGGCAATCTCAACGTCAATGACACCGCAAGAGCCTTCCAATATGGCCAGAACGGTGGTTTGCTGGACGGGGCTGGCAAGTTGATTGTTGAGAACGCCTTCAGTAAATCAGGTGGCAACATCAATATGGGCGGCACGGTGGACATTACCCAGGCTGTTGGCAGCCTGACAGCGGGTGGAATTCGTGCCGCCAGTATTTTGCTGGCTGCAGGCAGTGGCGACATTAACCAAAACGGGGCACTAGTGACCACCGGCTTGTTGCGCGCCATCGCAAGCAATGGGGTGGTGCTCAATGATTCTGGCAATCGCGTGAGCAGCTTTGGCGCCGCTAGCGCCAATGGCAATATCGAATTGACAAATGTCGGCAAGCTCAATGTGGTCGGCCTAGGTGCGGCCAACGGAAACATCACGGTTGACAACACGGGTGGCATCACGACGTCGGGGCCTGTCAAGGCACCAAATGGCAATGTCAAGATGACGGCGCACAGCCCTTTGACCGTTGGCGCTGACGGCATTAGCGCTGGTGGCAACATAGAATTAAAAGCAGAAAATATCAGTGACGGAAATATGGTGATTGTTGGCAATCTGGTTTCTGGCGGTGGTGGCATCACGCTGGATGCCGGTAATAACCTTGTGCAAAATGGCAATCTCGTGGCAGCACTGGGCATTAACGTCAATTCAGGTATTGCGCCAACCTATGGCCCCGGGGCTATATCGAGCGGCAATCCGGTGAGCTATAGCGTTCACGGGTCGCCTGTGGCGGCACCGCCGGGCAGCGTGGGCGATTTGTTCGCACGCAACACCAACGGAAACACCAGCGGCAACCAGGTGGTGCAGTTTTTGACCAAGTTCACGGATGCACTTTCGGCGCAGGATGTGACGGATGCAGACCCAGCCAAAAAGAAAGACAAAAACAACGGCAATGTGGTGCTGGAGGGCGAAACATGCAAGCCTTAAAAATCATAGCAAACTATGCAGTAATTGCAGGGACTTTCACCCTATTTGGGTTGATAGACGTGGCCCGAGCGCAAAGTCAGCCCGCGACGCTGCCGGTTGGTGAAGTGGAGTTTGCCCGGGGAGCGGGATTTGCCCAGGGAGCCAATCAGACGCCGCGCACGCTCGGCAAGGGGTTGGCATTGAACGAGGGGGACCGGCTGACAACTTCAGACGGTGCGGCTGCCATCATCAAGTTGGCTGACGGCACGCGCATGACGGTGCGCCCCAATTCCGAGATCGTCATCCAGCAGTACCAGTTCAAAGAAAACGCCACTGACAACAGCATGGTGATGAGCCTGCTGCGTGGCGGCATGCGTGCCATCACGGGTTTGATTTCCAAAAATTCGCCTGAGGCTGCCAAATTGCGCACCAGCACGGCGACGATTGGCATTCGAGGCACTGATTTTGACGCGCGCATTTGCCTCAAAGACTGTGGAACCGAATCCACCAAAGTTACGGAAAAATCCGTCGCCAATTCGGTGCAGGCCAGTGCAAAACTAGTGGGTGTGCAAGGCGAAATCAACGCCGTGGACGGCGCAGGCTCGCGTCGCCGTCTGGTTGATGGCGGCAGCATCTACCCTGGCGAAACGGTCGAAACCGGCAGCCTTGCCAAAGGCGTGCTGGCATTTCGGGACGACAGCCGCTTGACGCTGGGTGCCCAAACGCGGTTTCGGGTCGACAACTTTGTATATGACGAAAAAAACCCATCTGAAGGGCGTTTTTTGGTGTCTCTGCTGAGGGGTTCCGTGCGTGCGCTGACCGGGTTGATTGGAAAGGCCAACACCAAAAACGTCGGCTTTGCCACCAGCACAGCCACGGTGGGCATTCGCGGCACCGGCCTGGACATGGATTGCGCCAGTGAAGGAAGCTGTAGCTTTTTCACCTGGCTCGGGGCCATCGAAGTGACTCAAAACGGGCAAACCGCCTTGCAGGTGTTGCAGGCTGGCAATGGCTTGATCGTCACGCCCACCGGGATTCGTCCGATGTCTGCGCCAGCGCCCGTCATGCAGGACATCCCTCGGCCTGACCTGGTGCCAGTCAATACCAAACAATTGTTTGGTGAAGCTGCCGTGAAAGATGACGAGCCGGGCCTGTTTGTGTTTGTCCGTGACGGCCATATTGAAGTCACCACCAACCGCGAGACCATCCATCTGGGCAAAGGTGAAACCGGTTTTGCAGGCGACAATGGCGACGCCATTCGGCCATTGCTCAAACCACTTTTCATCGAGTTTGACAAAATACCCATGCCAAACAGCAAAAATCCACTTTTGGTCAGCGTATTGGGCGATTCGGGGGTGCGTTCCTCCAACCAATGCAAGTAACACATGGCGAAGTAGGATACGTCGAAGTAGGCTAGAGTGGACGACGAGTCGGGTGGCAATAAATTACAAAAAATGGGTGAGTCAATCATGGTGAAACTTAGACTGTTTGCGCGGCGGGCCCTATTGAGTCCCAGGCTCATGCCGCTGTCAAGATGGGCGGCGATCTTGGCTGCTGGACTACTCACGCAGCAAGCAGCTTTGGCACAAGCTGCGGCCAATCCTGACCCGGCCAGCCAAGCCAGTCAGCCCAGTCCTGTCTTCGTCATCAAAGGGTTCAATATCCAGGGGGAAAACCCATTGCCGCAAGGCGAAACTACCCGTGTACTGGCACCATTTTTGCGTGCTGACGCGACGCTTGAAACTTTGCAAAAAGCCACCCAAGCACTTGAGTCAGCCCTGCGGGAAAAAGGTTTTGCGCTGCATCGTGTGGCGCTGCCACCCCAGGAAATAGGTGCAACCGTCACCTTGAACATCGTCAAGTTTGTTATTGGTAAAGTCACCATCGAGGGGCGCGAAAAACTGACTGAATCCAACGTTCGCAACAGCCTGCCCGAGTTGGTCGAAGGCCAGGCCCCCAACTTCCGAACCCTTGCTGTGCAAACTGCCATTGCCAATGAAAACCAGGGAAAGAATGTTCAAGTGGCTTTGAAGGAGGCAGAGGAGGCCGACCAGATTGATGCCCGCATCGTTGTCAAGGAATCCAAGCCCTGGAACTTCAACACCAGCCTTGCCAACTCAGGTTCTGCCAGCACTGGGGCAGACCGATTCACGCTGGCGGGTACCCACGCGAACGTGTTCGGCCTTGACCATCAATTCACCGGCGCCTACACGACCTCGCTTGAACGCATTTCCGACGTGAAACAAATTGGTTTGAACTACCGCATTCCCATGTACCGATGGGGTGGCGTGATTGGCTTGAACTACACCAAGAGTGACGTCGTCGGCAATAACGGCGCGTTCACGAGTACCGGTGCGGGTAGCACCATGGGCATCAATTACAACTATTATTTGCCCCCCGATGGCGGTTACCGCGGCTATTTCAACCTTGGGCTGGATGACAAGGTATTTGCGGTCACCCTGATCAACGGCGTGCCTATCGCAGGGCAGGTGGATCGCCGCAGCCGACCGTTGACGGTGGGCTACTATGCCAAGGCGGAGTCTGACACGTCAGTGTGGGGTTACAACGCCGATCTGGCCTTCAACGTAGCTGGCGGCGCGGGCAATGATCTTGCTGCGTACAGAACAGAAGATGTGCGCATCACCAATGCCAACTGGAGCGCAGTGCGGGGCGGCGCCAACTACCTGAGCAGTTTCGCCGGCGGCTGGTTATGGAGCATGAGGGGCAATTTCCAGTACAGTCCAGATGCTTTGATTTCTGGCGAACAGTTTGGCCTGGGTGGTTCGACGTCCGTGCGGGGGACGACCGAGCGCCCGATTGCCGGTGACAGTGGCTTGTTTGCCTCGACCGAAATCAGCACAAAAGAGCTGATGCCGGGCCTGCGTTTGTTGGGGTTTGTAGATGCTGGCTGGCTGACCAACAAAGACCCAAACGCCAATCCAAAACCAGCGTCTGACAGTTTGAGCAGCGTTGGGCTCGGGCTTCGATTTTCATCACCCGCGGGTTATGCGATTTCAGCTGACTTTGCTCGTTTGATGTCAGGTAGCGTGTTGCCAATCAATACAGGTATTCCCCAAGCGGGCGACCAGCGGCTTCACATTAATTTCACGGCACGTTTTTGACCATCATGGCTGGTTTGCAAAATTTCACCCCAACCCCTTTAGACTTGACGGTGCACAGTCAATCACGTGTGCTGGAGATCAGCTATTCAGACGGGGCAAACTTCCGGATTCCTTTTGAATTGATGCGGGTCTATTCCCCGTCTGCGGAAGTGCAGGGCCACGGGCCGGGACAAGAGGTGCTGCAGACCGGGAAACGTGGCGTCGAACTGGCGGCATTAGATCCGGTAGGCAATTACGCCGTGCAACCCCGATTTTCTGACGGACATGAAAGCGGCATTTTTTCCTGGGATTACCTGTACTTTTTGGGGTCTCAGCAAGAAAAACTTTGGGCCGACTACAACACCCGTTTGGATGCGGCTGGCGTGGCCCGTGACACTCCCATGATCGACAACGCTGCCCACTCCTGCGCAAATCATTAAACGGCCTTCGCCGTTGCCATGCCTGAAATTGCCATGGCGTCGGCTTAGACGTTCTCAACCCTGGTGAGAGCCATCCAGTGACTGTTGTGCCAACTGGCGTCACCGTGGGCACAACGCTACAAATGCCCCGCCTAAGCGCAAGGTTGTCCCGGGGCGAACGTCGGTTTGGCCCTAATATGTCAAACATGACGTCAACCCACTTCGGTTTTGAAACTGTAGATTCGGCCACCAAGGCCGCGCGGGTGCGCGGTGTTTTTGATTCGGTCGCCCCCAAGTATGACGTGATGAACGATCTTATGTCGATGGGCCTGCACCGCGTCTGGAAAGCCTATACCGTGATGGTCGCCAATTTGCGTGAAGGACAACGGGTGCTGGATATCGCAGGCGGAACCGGCGACCTGGCGCTGGCATTTGCCAAAAAAGTCGGGAAATCAGGCAAGGTGGTACACACTGATATCAATGAGGCCATGCTCAAAACAGGGCGCGACCGCCTGCTTGATGCGGGGGTCAGCTTGCCCACATTGGTGTGTGATGCTGAAAAATTGCCATTCCCTACTGGCTATTTTGATGTTGTCAGCGTGGCATTTGGCCTGCGCAACATGACCCACAAAGACGCGGCACTGGCTGAGATGAGCCGGGTGCTTAAACCGGATGGAAAACTGCTGGTGCTGGAGTTTTCGAAAGTTGCCAAGCCGCTTGAAAAGACCTATGACTGGTACTCTTTCAAGGTCTTGCCAGCACTGGGGAAACTCGTTGCCGGCGACGACGCAAGTTACCGCTATCTGGCCGAATCGATCCGCATGCACCCGAGCCAAGATGAACTCAAAGCATTGATGCAACAACAAGGTTTTGGTCATGTGGACTATCACAACATGACCGGCGGTCTGGTGGCCCTGCATGTTGGCATCAAGTGTTAAACGGCAAGCCTATTGCTGGGGCTTGAATTTCGTGGATTTGCATTGATTTAATGGATACTTTGGAGGCTTTATGAAAATTTGGGCTTTGGTTTTTGCGGGTGTGCTCGCGTTTGGCGGATTCAACGCTGAGGCGGCCAAACGAATGGGCGGCGGCAAGTCGGTTGGACAACAATCGAGCAATGTCACGAAACGCGAGTCTGCGCCGGCTGCCGCCCCCGCGCCAGCCAATGCCCAGAACGCAGCCAAACCCGCTACGCCAGCCGCACCGCCGGTCGCCCCCAAGAAACCTTGGGGTGCCATGTTGGGGGGTCTGGCGGCAGGCTTGGGCTTGGCCTGGTTGGCGCATTCGCTGGGCCTGGGTGGCGCATTAGGCAACTTGTTGATGTTTGGCCTGCTGGCGATTGGCATCATGATGGCGGTCGGCTGGTTCATGCGCCGCAAAGCGCAAGGTGCCAACACCAGCCAAAACGCGACACCATTCGCGTTTGGGGGGGCGTCAGCGGGTGCTGGCAACCCGTCCGTTCCAGTGGCGTCGCCTGCTTTGTATCGCCCTGAAAATGTCGGCAATGATGCTTCTGCCCGTCCCTGGGAGCGCAGCATCGGGATGCCGCTTGAAGCCGGGCATCAATCAAATGGGTCGATGATTGGCGCGGGGCTGGGCTCGAACGCGGGCGGGAGCGGCGTATCGGCCCTGTCGGGTTCGCAATCCTGGGGCGTGCCGGCCGACTTTGACACCGCTGGTTTCCTCAGTGCTGCCAAAGGCAATTTTGTGACGCTTCAAGCTGCGTGGGACAAATCAGATATCAATGCCCTGAAGGTGATGATGACCGACGGAATGCTCAAAGAAATCCAGACGCAGCTGAATGATCGTGAAACCCACACTGGCGGCCCGGCAAATCACACGGAGGTCGTGATGATTGAAGCCCAGCTGCTCGGCATTGAAGACTTGGGGCAGGATTACATGGCCAGCGTCGAATTCTCCGGCATGATCAAGGAAGACCCATCCGCCGGAGCCAGCCCGTTTCGTGAAGTCTGGAACATGACCAAGCCTAAAAGTGGCAGCACAGGCTGGCTGGTTGCCGGAGTTCAAGCGCTGGCGTAGCAAGACCCTGTATTCAGGGAATAATCGGGGGCTATGGCAACACAGTCCCCGTTTTTGTTTTTTGAACGCTTTTTGCGTACGGCCAACCCCTCGGGCTGGCCTGCGCTTGAAATGCCTCACTGGCTGGCGGCTGAGCTGCGGCAGCGCCTGATCCTGCTGCTCAATCACGTTCTTTTGCAAGAGCCTGCTGCCTGTGATCGTTTGAAGCGCCTTAAAGGCCAGATAGTCCTTGTCAAATGGCACTTTATAGATATTAAATTTGTAGCAACTCCAGCAGGTCTCCTGGACATAGCGGCAGCTGGCATTCCACCTGACCTGAGCTTGTGGCTGACGCAGGATTCTCCGTTGGATCTTGCCCTAACCCTCTTTCGAGGCGGCAAACCAGGTGTTCGAATCGAAGGAGACGTGCAACTTGCAGCAGAGGTGAACTGGCTGGCAGACCACGTCAAGTGGGACATTGAGGAGGATATTTCTCGATTGATTGGCGACGTGCCGGCACACACCCTGATGCAGACGATGCGCCAAGTGGCGGATGCCTTGCGGCATTTTGCAGAGCCGAAGTCAGAGTCGGCCGCACGCCACGGTCCAGAGTCCAGCGTGGGTTTAAAAGCGGACATGTCGGTTTGACTCAAGATGTTGTGCTGTTTAAAAACTTGACCCGAAAAGCCAACTCAAAAATATGACGCGACTATTTCGGGGTGCCTTCATTGTGATCGTCATCCTGCGGTTTGGGCTGGATGAATTGTTTTTGACAAGTTTCCAAAAGCCCTGGCTGCGAGTCTTTGCCCGCGTGGTATCGGTAGGGCGCGATCTAAAGGCGCCACGGGGCCAACGCCTGCGGGAGGCGCTGGAGAGCCTGGGCCCGATTTTTGTCAAATTCGGACAGGTCCTGTCCACCCGCCGTGATCTGCTGCCCATGGACATTGCAGACGAGCTTGCGCGCCTGCAAGATCGGGTCCCCCCTTTTAGTTCTGATCTGGCCGTGGTGCTGATCGAGAAAGCCTTTGGACGGCCCTTGCACGCTATTTTTTTGAGTTTTGACCGGGTTCCGATCGCTAGCGCGTCCATCGCGCAAGTGCATTTCGCCAAACTGTTGGATCGTGCCGGCGTTGAACGTGATGTCGCGGTCAAGGTTTTGCGCCCGGGCATGGTGATTGCTATCGAAAAAGACCTGAGCCTCATGCGCATGATGGCAGGCTGGGTTGATGGCCTGTCTGCCGACGGCAAACGGCTCAAGCCCAAAGAAGTGGTGGCCGAATTCGACAAATACCTGCACGATGAGCTTGACCTGGTGCGTGAAGCGTCGAGCGCAGCCCAGCTTCGGCGCAACATGGCCGGGCTCGATCTGGTGTTGATCCCTGAAATGTATTGGGACTATTGCACGACGGACGTGATCGTCATGGAACGCATGGTGGGTGTGCCGATCAGCCAGGTGGCCCGGCTGCGCGAGGCGGGTGTAGACATTCCAAAACTCGCCCGCGATGGCGTCACGCTGTTTTTCACGCAAGTCTTCCGCGACGGGTTTTTCCATGCCGACATGCACCCCGGCAATATTCAAGTCAGCCTGGATCCCAAGACATTTGGGCGATATATCTCCCTGGACTTCGGGATCGTGGGCACTCTGACAGAGGTTGACAAGGAATACCTGGCGCAAAACTTCACCGCGTTTTTTCGCCGTGACTACAAGCGTGTTGCCGAACTGCACATTGAATCTGGATGGGTGCCGCCGGCAACCCGGGTGGACGAGCTGGAAAGTGCCATTCGGGCCGTTTGTGAGCCCTATTTTGATCGCCCACTGAAGGAGATATCCCTCGGATTGGTGCTGATGCGGCTTTTTCAGACATCCAGGCGCTTTTCGGTCGAAATTCAGCCGCAACTGGTGTTGCTGCAAAAAACCCTCCTCAACATTGAGGGCCTAGGCCGCCAGCTAGATCCGGACTTGGATTTGTGGAACAGCGCCAAGCCGTTTCTTGAAAAATGGATGCTGGAGCAGGTTGGGCCGCAAAAACTGCTCAATCAGCTCAAAGATCAGGCGCCGCAGTACGCTAGTTTGCTTCCAGAATTACCTAGGCTGTTGCACGACTTCCTGAAAACCCGCCCCGGCAGCCAGCAGCGCCAGCTTGAAGAGCTTTTGGCGGAACAAAAACGCACCAATAAACTTCTGCAGGCGTTGCTATACGCGGGCATAGGATTTGCTCTAGGCTTGCTGGCCATGCAGATCATCGTACGGGTGCGGCTTTTCTGAAGCGTCATGGCCCCAAGCCCTATAATTGAGGGCTTTGCGGTCGTCAGTAGCCCTCTGGGGCGGTCGTCGGCAATTTCACTGCAACAGCCCGGAACCATGCCAATTTACGCTTATAAATGTGAGTCGTGCGGACACGCAAAAGACGTTTTGCAAAAAATGTCTGATCCGCTGCTGACGCAATGTCCAGTCTGCGGTGCGCCGACATTCAAAAAACAACTGACGGCAGCAGGATTCCAGCTCAAGGGGTCGGGCTGGTATGTCACCGATTTCAAAGGCGGCGACGCTGCGCCCATGGGTCTGGCGCCGGGCAAGGCGACGGGTGAAGAAAGTTCTTCCAAAGCAGACACAAAATTGTCCGATGCATCACCTGCAAAGGCCGCTGAAGCCGGCTCTGCCAGCAAGTCTGGTGACAGCGCCCCGACCAAGTCCAACCCCGCATCCAGTGGGGCAAGTGCATCGGGCGGGGTCAGCAGTCCTGCAAGCGGATCGCCCAGTTCGGCTTCAGCCACCAAATTGACTTCCTCAAGCAACGCAACGCCCAGCCCGTAATG
Organism: Burkholderiales bacterium; assembly: GCA_025360385.1. Classification (GTDB taxonomy): domain Bacteria; phylum Pseudomonadota; class Gammaproteobacteria; order Burkholderiales; family Burkholderiaceae_C; genus JANYCG01. The sequence continues at coordinate 12,209 of JANYCG010000164.1, forward strand.
GCCGCAATTCGCAAATGGCTGCTGGCCGGCCTGCTGGTAATCGTTCCTGTCGCGATCACCATTTGGGTGCTGGAATGGATCATCAGCACGCTGGACAAAACCCTGCTGATTTTGCCCAGTGGGTGGCAGCCCGACAAGCTTTTGGGCTTCCATCTCCCAGGCTTTGGCGTTTTGTTGGCCTTGGCCATTTTGCTGTTGCTGGGGGCCACGGCCAGCAATTTTTTCGGTAACAAACTGCTCAAGTGGTGGGACGCAATGCTCAACCGGATTCCGATCGTCCGCTCGATCTATTCGGGCGTCAAACAAGTGTCGGACACGCTGTTTTCTGAATCTGGCAATGCCTTTCGCAAGGCCGTTTTGGTGCAATGGCCCAGGCAGGATGTTTGGACGATTGCATTTGTCACTGGCGCACCGGGCGGTGACGCGGCCAACTACCTGAAGGGTGATTACCTCAGCGTCTATGTGCCGACCACGCCCAATCCGACGGGCGGATATTTCGTCATGCTCAAAAGCAGCGATTGCATCGAACTCAAAATGAGTGTGGACGAAGCGCTTAAGTACATCGTGTCGATGGGTGTCGTGATCCCAGAGCGCATGCCCCAAACCTTGATCAAATAACTTTTTGCAGAAACAAGAGCATTTATGGCCATGCGTTCCCACTATTGCGGTCTAGTGACCGAAGCCCTGATGGGGCAAACTGTTTCTTTGTGCGGCTGGGTCAACCGCCGTCGGGACCATGGCGGTGTCATTTTTGTCGATTTGCGGGATCGCGAGGGTTACGTGCAAATTGTTTGTGACCCAGACCGCGCCGACATGTTCAAGGTGGCTGAAGGCCTGCGCAACGAGTTTTGCATCCAGGTCAAAGGCATTGTGCGGGCACGCCCAGACGGCACCGTGAACGGAAGCCTTAAAAGTGGAAAAATCGAGGTTCTGTGCCATGAAATGATGGTGCTCAACCCGTCGGTTACGCCACCGTTCCAACTCGATGAAGAAAACCTAAGCGAAACCACGCGCCTGACGCACCGCGTGCTGGACTTGCGCCGCCCCTACATGCAAAACAACCTGATGCTGCGCTACCGCGTGTCGATGGAAGTGCGCAAGTTCCTCGATGCCAATGGTTTTGTCGACATAGAAACCCCCATGCTGACCAAGTCCACTCCGGAAGGCGCGCGGGATTACCTGGTGCCCAGCCGCGTGCACGCCGGCATGTTTTTTGCGCTGCCTCAAAGCCCACAACTCTTCAAGCAGTTGTTGATGGTGGCTGGTTACGACCGTTACTACCAGATCACCAAATGTTTCCGCGACGAAGACTTGCGTGCCGACCGCCAGCCAGAGTTCACGCAGATCGATATTGAGACCTCCTTCATGGGAGAAGAGGAAATACGCGACCTGTTCCAGGGCATGATCACCACCGTGTTCAAAAACACCATGGGTGTTGACTTGGGCGAATTCCCGGTTATGCCATATACCCAAGCCATGCATTTCTACGGCTCCGACAAACCGGATTTGCGCGTCAAGCTCGAGTTTTCAGAGGTCACCGACGTGATGAAGGATGTCGACTTCAAGGTCTTCTCAGGCGCCGCCAACATGAAGGACGGTCGGGTGGTGGCTCTGCGGATTCCCGCCGGTGCCAAAGAAGACGGCGGCCTGAGCCGGGGCGATATTGACGCCTATGCCGAATTCGTCAAAATTTATGGCGCGAAAGGGCTGGCCTACATCAAGGTCAACGATGTCAGCAAAGGTCCGGGTGAAAAAGCGGCAAGATGGCCTGGCCTGCAAAGCCCTATCGTCAAGAACCTGCATGACACAGCCATCAGCGAAGTGCTGGCCCGCACCGCTGCGCAAGACGGCGACCTGATTTTCTTTGGCGCCGACAAGGAAAAAATTGTCAACGATGCCATGGGAGCCCTGCGCGTCAAGATTGGCCTGAGCGAGTTTGGCAAACGCAGCGGCCTGTTTGAAAAAGGCTGGCGTCCGCTGTGGGTAGTGGACTTTCCGATGTTCGAGTTTGACGAGGAAAACCAGCGTTACACCGCTACACACCACCCCTTTACAGCCCCTAAAGACGGCCATGAAGACTGGATGGTCACAGCCCCCGAAAAATGCATCTCCAAAGGCTATGACATGGTCTTGAACGGCTGGGAGATGGGTGGCGGCTCGGTTCGTATCCACAGGGCTGACGTGCAACAAAAAGTGTTTGACGCACTCAAGATTTCACCTGAAGAAGCGCAGGAAAAATTTGGCTTCCTGCTGGACGCTCTTCAATATGGTGCCCCGCCCCACGGCGGCTTGGCTTTTGGTCTGGATCGCATCGTCACCTTGATGACCGGTGCCGAGTCAATTCGCGATGTGATTGCTTTCCCCAAAACACAGCGTGCGCAATGTTTGCTGACGCAGGCACCGTCGCCTGTTGACGAAAAACAATTGCGTGAACTGCACATCCGACTGCGCGGGTCGGACGCCGCCAAAGCCGCCTGATCAACGCTTGTCCTGAGCCACACTGGCCTGCATGGCTGGCGGTGGTTCGTTTGGAGGTAAGGCTGCTTGGGGCAGAATCAATGGGCGCAGGATTTTGCGCCTTTCCCCATGCCGCAAATTTTCAAGATCCCCGAGTCTGTTCTGGTCGTGATTTACACGCCTGCGCTGGATGTTTTGTTGATCCGGCGTACGGACGGCGACCCTGCTGCGCCAGCCTTCTGGCAGTCGGTCACCGGCAGCAAAGACGGTTTGCAGGAGTCTTTCGCCCACACAGCCATGCGCGAGGTGCAGGAGGAGACGGGCATTGACTGTGGCCCGGGCAGCCCGCTTGAAGGACAGCTTCAGGATTGGCATCTGGAGAATGTGTTCAACATCTACCCGCGGTGGCTGCATCGGTATGCCCCTGGCGTATTGCGTAACACCGAACATTTGTTCAGCCTCAAGGTGTCCGCACCCAGGTTTGTTACCCTGAACCCACGCGAGCACACTGCTTGGCAATGGTTGCCTTGGCGCGAGGCCGCGCAGGCGTGTTATTCAGCCTCGAACGCGGAAGCGATTCTGATGTTGCCGCGGTTCATCGGCCAAAATTTTTGACGTTTCCAAATGTCCGCAAAGCCCAACAGCCTTCGCGTTGCCACCTACAACATCCATAAAGGGGTTCAGGGCATCGGCTTGCGCAAGCGGCTCGAAATCCACAACCTGGGCCATGCGGTCGAGCAGTTCGACGCTGACATCGTGTGTTTGCAGGAGGTGCGAAAAATGCACCGCCGAGAAGCCCGAAAATTCACCCACTGGCCCAATATGGGCCAGGCTGAATATTTGGCGCCATTGGGGTATGAATCGGTGTACCGCACCAATGCCATCACACGCCATGGCGAACATGGCAACGCACTGCTGTCGCGCTGGCCAGTGGTGGCTCACCAGCATGAAGACATGTCAGACCACCGCTTCGAGCAGCGCGGGTTGCTGCATGTGGAAGTGCTGGTCCATGGCCTGAGCGTCCACGTGCTGGTGCTCCATCTGGGTTTGATACGCGCCAGCCGGGTACGCCAACTCGCCCAGTTGATGCAGTTCATCGAGCGCGAGATCCCGGCAGAGTCGCCTTTGCTGGTGGCGGGCGATTTCAACGACTGGGGCAGCCTTGCAACGCAGTCCCTTATGGCCATCGGATTGCGCTCGTTTGAAGCGACAGCGCATTGCACTTTTCCGTCCCGCCTGCCGCTGGTTCAACTGGACTATGTATACGCGCGAGGGCTGCTGCCTATCGGCATCCAAGTTCCCAGCGGTACGATTTGGGGTCAGATGTCCGATCACTTGCCTCTGATCGCCGAATTTTCCATGTCAAGCTGACCATGTCCATGCTCAACCTGCAAGATGGCCATGCGCTGCAGTTGTTGGCGGGCGGCGAGTCATTTTTTACGGCCTTGGTGCTGGACATTGACCAATGTCGCCATGAGTTGCGGCTCGAAACCTACATTTTCAACCTTGATGCTTCCGGCCAGCGGGTGGCCGACGCGTTGATCCGGGCAGCCGATCGTGGCGTCGCGGTGTACTTGGTGATGGACGGGGCTGGAACGCCTGAATTGCCGCTTGAACTCACCCGGCGTTTTGACAAGGCAGGCGTGCATTGGCGCATCTTTTCACGCCTGAGCGGTTTTGGTTGGTTCATGCCGAGCCGATGGCGCCGCCTCCACCGCAAACTGTGCGTGTTGGACGGACGCATTGCCTACTGCGGCGGCATCAACGTGCTGGATGATTTATACGATCCTAACCATGGTGTTTTGACCGCCCCGCGTTTTGACTTTGCGGTGCGCGCGCAGGGACCGTTGGTGCGCGACGTGATGGAAACCATGAGCCTGTTTTGGTGGCGCTTGAAAGCCGCCAAAGAAGCCAGGGATCTGGATTTCCCCTCGGCCTGGGCGGCCCTGGAGTCGGTTGTTCGCCTGGGCTTGGGCACCACTGGCGAAAGCGCGGCGAACATTGAGGTTCGGGCTGACTTGCAAGGCCAGGCCGACAAAGTCCACACGTTGTCAAAAGCGGTAGCCCATACCGCCAAAGCCAGCCTGGTGTTGCGCGACAACCTGCGCCGACGCACACAGATAGAGCGCGCTTACCTGAAAGCGATTGGCGAAGCGCGTCAGGAAATTATCATCGCCAACGCGTATTTCGTGCCTGGCGGACGTTTGCGCCGGGCGCTGGTCCATGCGGCCCGGCGTGGCGTGCGCGTGCGGCTGTTGCTGCAGGGACGTTACGAATATTTCATGCAATACCACGCAGCGCGCCCGGTTTTCGGCGTTCTGCTGGCGGCTGGTGTTGAAATCCACGAATATGCGCCGAGCTTTTTGCATGCCAAAGTCGCCGTCATCGACCGCCAGTGGGCCACCGTGGGCTCGTCCAATCTTGACCCCTTGAGTTTGCTGCTGGCACGTGAGGCCAACATCGTCGTGGTCGATACAGAGTTTGCCAATGACTTGCGCGAGCGGCTGGTCATTGCCCTGGCGCAGCAGGGCCAGGGGATAGACCCGGAAAAATACGCCCAACGTCCTTTGTTCCAGCGTGGGCTGGACTGGTTTGCCTTTGGCTTGATGCGCCTGATGCTGTTTTTGGCCGGGAGTCGATATTGAACTCACTGCTCCTAAATGAAGAGCAAACTATGCAGGTAGTATGGGGACATTCGACATAAAACATACCTCTTACGGGCCTTTGCACAGGCTGGTAAGATGGGTTCCATGCTGATGAAAACAGACAACCCCACAAGCGCTCCCGCTACTGGCACTCATGCCGATCAGGGAACCCCCGTCTCCGTCAAGATTCGTGAGCGACTTGAAGCCGGCCGCAAACGCTTCAACGCCAATGACAATATCGCGGAATTTATTGAGCCTGGCGACCTGGAGAAAATGCTGGACGAAGTGGCCGACAAAATGCAGGGCGTTTTGGACAGCCTGGTGATCGACACCGCGGGCGACCACAACACGCGCAACACGGCGCGGCGTGTGGCCAAAATGTTTGTCAACGAAGTGTTCAATGGCCGTTACATCAAGGGTCCAGTTGTCACCGAGTTCCCCAACGCCGAGCATTTGAACGAGTTGATGATTGTTGGACCCATCACAGTGCGCAGCGCCTGCTCGCACCATTTTTGCCCGGTGATTGGCAAAATCTGGATTGGCGTGATGCCCAACGAACACACCAACGTGATTGGCCTGTCCAAATACGCCCGCCTGGCTGAATGGATCATGGGCCGCCCGCAAATTCAGGAAGAAGCCGTAGTCCAACTGGCTGACCTCATCATGGAAAAAACCCAGCCCGACGGCCTGGCCATCGTCATGGAGGCCAGCCACTACTGCATGGCCTGGCGCGGCGTCAAAGACATGGACAGCAAGATGATCAACTCAGTGATGCGCGGCGTGTTTTTGAAAGACCCGAACCTGCGCCGCGAGTTTCTGTCCCTGATTCCCAAGAAAGGCTGACCATGCTTGTCCGTTTGCTTTACGCCAGTCGCGCTGTCGATCCCGGACCTACAGCCATCGAGGCGATTTTGACCCACTCGCGCCAGTCCAACCCGTCCTCGGGCATCACTGGCATTCTTTGCTATAGTGGCGCGATTTTTTTGCAGGCGATCGAAGGCGGGCGCATGGCAGTCAGCGAGCTGTATGGCCACATTCAAAAAGACCCACGCCACAAAGACGTGGTGTTGCTGCACTACGAAGAAATCTCCGAACGGCGTTTTGGCGGATGGACCATGGGCCAGGTCAACATGTCCAAACTCAACCATTCCATCTTGCTCAAATATGCCGAAAAGCCCGAGCTTGACCCGTATGCCGTTTCTGGCAAGGTGTCGCTGGCGCTGCTTGAGGAATTGATGGCCACCGCCGCGATCATCGGCCGCGCCTGAACGGATGCCCGCTGAAGCCCTGGCGCTGGTCCTGGTCGCCCGGCTCTGATCAAAGGCATGGCCTACGGCCTGCTGACGGGTGTCTTCATTGCCTCGTACACACTGGTGGACGGTTATGCCGTCAAGTTCGTGCTCATGTCGCCAATCCTGCTCGACTACGTCGGCAATCTGGTGCGCATGTTACTGCTGGCCCCGGCCGTGCTGCGAGACCGCGTCGCGACGCTTCAACACTGGCAAATGCAATGGAAATATGCCGTGTTTGTCGGCATCGTCAGCCCCGTTTCATATGTGCTTGTGCTCTACGCCGTCAAAATCGCGCCGCTGTCGCACGTGGCGCCTGCGCGCGAGGTGTCGATGTTGTTCGCCGCATTGCTGGGCGGCCAGTTGCTGGGTGAAGGTGACCGGCTGGCGCGCCTGTTGGGTGCCGCCCTGATTGCCGTGGGCGTGATGGCGCTGGCGTTGACATGAAAGTTGCGCTGTTGAGATTCCACCATTGAAATTGTCTGACCATGACAACACCCTTGCTCTTGGGTTGCGACTTCAGCAGCCGCCCCACTCGCCAAAAATCGATAGTGATTGCCATTGGATCCCTGTCAAATGGACGTATTCAGCTATTAAAAATAGAGCGTCTTGATTCGGCGCTGGTGTTTGACCGCTATTTGCAGTCAACGCCGCACTGGCTCGGCGGCTTTGATTTTCCGTTTGGTTTGCCGCGCGAAGCAGTCAATAACCTGGGCTGGCCATTGGCCTGGAAAGCCTGCATCGACCACTACGCCAGTTTGAGCCGCGCAGAAATCCGCAACAGCTTCGCCGCGTTTTGCGATGCCCGGCCAAGCGGGCAAAAATTCGCCCACCGCGCCACAGACCTGCTGGCCAAATCCAGCCCCTCGATGAAGTGGGTCAACCCGCCAGTCGCCTACATGATGCATGCGGGTGTGCCCGCTTTGTTGCGGGCAGGCGCGCACCTGCCGGGTCTGCATGAAGGTGACAGGAGCCGGGTTGCGCTGGAGGCCTACCCCGGCATGTTGGCGCGGGAGGTTTTGGGCAACACAAGTTATAAAAGTGATGACAAGGCCAAACACACGCCAGGGCGGCTGATTGCCCGCAAAGACCTGATCAACGCGCTGGAACACGGCCAGACCCGGCTGCACATGCGCCTGAAATTGACCCACGCCCAGCGAGATGTGCTGGCCGACGACGCCAGTGGCGATGCGCTGGATGCCGTGTTGTGTTTGATGCAGGCCGCGTGGGCGCTGGTGCAGCACGACGCCGGTGCGCCGCTGTACGGCCTGAACCCCGAGCTTGACCCGCTGGAAGGCTGGATCATCAGCAGTTGAGCCTTATTTGTTTTTGTTGTAGGCATCGACACAAACGGCGGCCCGCAAAACCACGCCTTTGATGACCTGTTGCCAGTCAATGCCAATGCCCATGATGGATATGCCATTGTTCATCACGCCCATGATGAACGCACCAATCACGGCGCCCAGCACTTTACCCACACCCCCCGATGCCGAAGCGCCGCCGATGAAGCAAGCGGCGATCACATCCAGCTCAAAACCCACACCGGCTTTGGGTGTGGCTGTGTTCAAACGGGCTGAAAAAATCAGGCCGACCAACGCAGCCAGCACACCCCTGTTGATGAAGGCATAGAAGGTTAGCCGTTCGGTTTTGACGCCTGACAGCCGAGCCGATTTTTCATTGCTGCCCAGCGCATAAATCCAATAGGTAATCCCCCGGCTATGCCGGGGTGACAGTAGAAGTTTGACATTTGCTTTGGTATGGGTGTCCATCGCAGAAACTTCCAATCGTGAGCCGCCAAGCAAACGAAAGGAAAAGACGCGATGGACAAGATAGAAAGCCTAAACCACACGAAGTGGGACTGCAAGTACCACGTAGTGTTCATACCGAAGGGTCGAAGGAAAGTACTGTACGGACAATTGAGAGTGCACCTCGGAGAAGTATTTCGGGGACTGGCCCAGCACAAGGAGAGCCAGATAGAGGAAGGGCATTTGATGGCCGATCATGTGCACATGATGATATCGATACCGCCGAAATATGCGGTGTCCAACGTAGTGGGTTACATCAAGGGGAAAAGCGCGATACACCTGGCCCGGGTGTACGGGGAGAGAAAGAGGAATTTCACGGGGCAAAGCTTCTGGGCGCGGGGGTACTTTGTCTCCACCGTAGGGAGAGACGAGGAGGTGATTCGGAACTACATCCGCAATCAGGAGCGAGAAGACGAACGCCTGGAGCAGCTGGGGCTGTGGAGATAGGCGGCCACCGAGTCGGTGGCACCAAGAGTTGGGGCCGCGTTAGCGACCCCGTTTAGCCGCTTTGAGCGGCTCACAATATTGAAAACCCCCGGCTTTGCCGGGGGATGGTTATTGCGCCGGCGGATCGTGGTTTGGGACGTGGCAAAGTCATACGCCAGCATCAGCAGCAACATGACAACCAGCCCATTGGGCAGGCCCTTGTAGGACGACAATAAATAACTGAAGGCGACAATCATTGCGGCAAACGCCAGGTTTTTCACAGCGAAAAAGACAGTGGGTTCGTTGTCCATGCCATGTTTGACACGGTCAGCCCGGCTGCGTATTTTGACCACCAGCAGCGCCAGGGCCAGCAGCAGGCCGACCACCCGCGAAGTGACGCGCAGGCTCTCGCCGCCAAACGGGTCAGGTCACCAGGCAGATCAGGGTGGCCAGCACATCGTGCACCTGGTACTCGACCATCAGCACTGCCGCCACGCCGCCAATCAAAGTCGAAAATGAATCAGCCGGTCTTGTGCAAACCCGCCATCTTGTTCAAGCTCAGGTTGACCCTTGAAAACCAGGCGGTAATTTATTTTCCTGCAACAACGCAATGAGCGCCTGAAAACTCAATTCCAGCCGGCGTCCACCTTGAACTCTTGCGCTGTACACATGGCCGCATCATCCGAAGCCAAAAAAAGCGCCATGCGCGCCACGTCGGACGGCTGCAACTTGTCGGGCAAACACTGGTTGCGCTTGATGGACTCTTCGCCCTCGGCATTCAGCCAGAGCTTGATTTGCCGCTGTGTCATCACCCAGCCGGGCGAGACGGTGTTGACGCGGATGCGGTGTGGCCCCAGGCTGCCCGCCAAGCCCCGGGTGAGCCCGTTGACGGACGATTTGGCGATGGCGTAGCAGGGGTAGTCGCTGCCCTTGGTTTGCCAGCCGGTGGAGCCAAAGTTGATGATGGAGCCGCCGCCCAGGCGCTTCATGCCCGGCACGATGGACTGGATGGCAAAAAAGGCCGGCCGCTGGTTGACGGCCATGCGTTCGTCCCAGTACTCGGGCGTAACAGATTCAATGCTGTGGCGGTCATCCCGCGCCACGTTGTTGACCAGGGTCGAGAAGTCGCCCAGCTCGGCGCAGGCCGCCGCTATCGCGGCTTGCAACGCTGCCACATCACGCACGTCGCACAGCCGCCACCACGGCGCGGGATGGCCGGCCGCGCTGATGTCATGCACCAAGACCTCGCTTTCATCCTGCGCCAAGTCGACAAATGCCACCTGCGCGCCTTGCTGTGCAAATGCCGTGACGATGGCCGCTCCAATACCGGTGCCGCCCCCGGTGACAAACACCCGCTGGCCGCGCAGGCTGGGGTAGTGGGCCAACTTGGCAGAAATCGGTGGAAGCGCAGGAGGCGTTGAAGGTGCCGGGTTTGTCATGGGGAAATCCATTGGTCAGTGTTCAGGGAGTTAAAAAATGCCAGCGCCTCGGCGTCGGTGCGGTACATGCGCAACAGCGGGCCGTGCTTGAGCGCGTCGCCACGGTGCAGCACGGCTTCAACCGGCAGTTTGATGCCACTGATGTGCAGGATGATGCCGTACTCAGTGAGCGATTTGCGCAGTGCGACAAATGCTTCAACCCCGGTCACGTCGACCCGGTTGATGGCGTTGGCAAACAGGCAGACATGGGCCACATCCGGGTGGCTTGCCAGATGCTCCAGAATGTTTCGTTCGAAGCTGCTGGCCGCTGCAAAGTCAAGCTCGGCATCCATGCGCAGGGCATACAGGCGCGGTGCCAGGGGCGGCAGCTTCCACAGGTTGCGGTCGCGCAGGCTGCCGTCGGGGTGCAGGCCGATTTCAATGATGCGCGGGTGCAGACGGTAGTTGAGGAAATAACTCAAGCCCATCAACACGCCCGCCAGCACGCCCCAGTAAATTTTGGGCGCTGTCACCAGCGTGATGGCAAAGGTCAAGCCGCTGGTGGCGGCCTCGATGCGCGAGATGCGCCACAGATGCACAAAGGCGGCGGGTTTGAGCAAGCCCATCACCGCTGCCACCACCACGGCCGCCAGAATGGCGCGTGGCACATGGTGCAGGGCCGGCGTCAAAAACAGCAGCGCCAGAAGCACTAGCGCCACCGTCGCCAGCGTGCTCCAGCCGGTGCGCGCCCCCGCATACAGGGTGATGGCCGCACGTGAGAACGAGGTGCTGGTCGGGAAACTGCCGCACAGGCCTGAGGCCAGTTTGGCCAGGCCCTGGCCGATCAGGTCCTGGTTGTCGTCCCAGCGTTTGCCGTCTTGCTGGCTTTCTATCTTGGCGCTGGACGCGGTTTCAACAAAACTCACCAGCGCAATCATCATGGCCGGCATGAAGAGGGCGCTCAAGCGCTCCCAGGGCAGCCAGACGGGCATTTGCAGGGCTGGCAAGCCAGATGGCAGGCTGCCCACAACCGGGCCGCCACGGCCTTCAAAACCGCTGGCGTAACTGATGGCGGCCGCGCCCACCACCACCACCATGATCATCGGCAGATGGGGCCACAGGCGTTTGCCCAGCAGCAGTAAACCCAGGCCACCCAAACCGAAAGCGGCGGCAAACCCGTTGACGTGGGGCTGGGCGAGCAAACTTGACAGCGGCCCGTCCAGGCCTAGCAAGGCGGGCAGTTGCGAGGCAATGATGAGCAGCGCCGCCGCCTGGGTAAAACCCGTCAGCACAGGCGAGCTGATGAGGTTGAGCAACCAGCCCCACTTGGCAATGCCCAGCGCCAGTTGCAAGCCACCCGACAGAATCGCCAGCCAGACCGCCAGCAGCACCCATTGTGGACTGCCCGGCTCGGCCAGGCCGGTGATGGACGCGCCAATCAGCAGGCAAGTCAGGGCGGTAGGTCCCACCGACAGGCGGGTGGAGGCGCTCCACAACACGGCCACCAGGGTGGGCAAGAGCGAGGCATAAAACCCGGTCACCAGGGGCATGCCGGCCAGCGCGGCGTAGGCCACGGTTTGCGGCACCATGATGAGCGCCACCGTCAGCCCGGCCAGCACTTCGACGCGCAGCAAGGCGGCATTGGGCCGGGGCCAGGCCAGAAAAGGGAACCAACGACTGAGGCGGTTTTTGTTCAAGGGGTCAACCGCGACGGCGGCGCAAAGGTTAATAGGTGAAAGGGTGGCGGTCTTGAGTCGGCGCGGTGCCACCAGACCTGAATGGTAATGGCGCGGCGCAGCAGTTTCGCAATAACGGTTTTTTAGACTTTGAAGGCACCATGAAAATTTTATTGATCGCTATTTTATTAATAGCTAATAACGCATATTCTGCAGGGACTCGGGCCATTTCAAGTGGTTCAAGGTCATATTCAAGCTGGAGTGGAGCCGTCACCCACGTGACCGATGGCGACACGTTGTGGGTGCAGCCGGCCAGCGGGGGCGACGCAGTCAAAGTCCGCATTGAGGGTATTGATGCGCCGGAAATCTGCCAGAGTTATGGCGACACGGCCCGTGCCGCGCTGGCTGGCCTGGTGCTGCACCAGGCGGTGCAAGTACAAACCCGCGCCCATGACAAATATGGCCGGGCGGTCGGGCGCATTCGCGTTTCAAGCGGTGTCGATGTGGGCGAATGGATGGTCGCCCAGGGCCATGCGTGGACTAATCGCTACAAGCGTTTTGCCGGGCTGTATGGCATGCAGCAACAGCAGGCGCAAGCGGGTAGGCGGGGCTTGTTTGCCAATGCCGACGCCCAAAACCCGGCAGATTTCCGCAAGCGCCATGGCACCTGCCATGCAGGCGGCGCACCTGACGGGCCCCCGCATGGCGTGGCCAGGCGGGGGATGAAGAAACGCGTGTGAAGGGCCCGGAGCCTGGACGGGGCTGAATCCATCCGGCAAAAGGCGGGTAAGATAATACTGTTTTTTTAATCAGTATTTGTATGAAACCTATACCTATTAAGCCATTGCAAGGTATTGCCGATATCTGGCAGGCCAGCGAACTGGCCACGTCGCAAGGCCAGGCTGTGCCCACGGGCAGCGCTGAGCTGGACGCCCAGTTGCCTGGCGGCGGCTGGCCCGTCGGCGCATTGGTGGAAGTTTTGCAGGCGCAAACCGGACACAACGACTGGCGGCTGCTGCTGCCGGCTTTGTGTCGGGCGCAAGGGCTGCGTCACGGCCCTGCGCAGGCTCAGGTGCCGGGCCAAGGACAAACTCACGTTCAGGCCCACATTCAGGCCAGTGTGGCCGGCGTGGTGGTGATGGTGGGTGCACCGCACGCGCCTTTTGCGCCGGGGCTGGCCGGCCAGGGCCTGGATCCGGCGCGGCTGCTGTGCGTGCAAACCGCTCCCCCAGCCAGCCGCATGTGGGCCGCCGAGCAGGCGCTGCGCTGCAAAGACGTGGCCGCCGTGCTGGCCTGGTTGCCGCAAGCGCGGGCCGATGCCTTGCGCCGCCTGCAAATATCGGCCGCAGAGCACCGCAAGTTGCTGTTTGTGATGCGCCCGGTCAAAGCCCAACACGAGTCATCGCCGGCGGCGCTGCGTCTGATCACGTCGAATGCGCCAGATGGCGATGCGCTGTTGATCCACATCCTGAAGCGACGCGGCCCGCCACTGGCGCAGCCGCTCACGCTGGCGGCGCGGCCTGCGCGGCTGGGGGTGTTGCTGGCGCTGGGCGGGAAAGCGGCGGGGCAAATTGCCGCTCTGACCCCAATTTGCCCCGCCGCTTCCTGCGCCTCAGGCGCAGCCCTGCTGGACTTCCCACCACAGGGGCCAAGGCATGCGCTGGATCGCCTTGCAGCCGTTGCGTGAGGTGCCAGTGCCGGGTGAGGGCCTTGATGCCCTTGCGGACGATCTGACCGCCCTGGGCTGGTGCGCTTTGCAGTTCACGCCCAAGGTGGCGCGGGTGGGCATCTGTGTGGCTGGAAATCCGCGCGAGGCGCTGGTGATGGAGCTGTCTGCCAGCGAACGGTTGTTTGGCGGCTCAAAACAGGTTTTTGAGCACATAAAAAAGCAAAATGCACTGTATGTTCCTGTCCAATATGCACATGCAGCTACATCTTTGGTAGCGCTGGCAAATTTGACTGGGGTTGGCGCTGGGCCAATCGGGGGCGAAGCGGCAATTGACGATCTGCCCCTAAGCGCCCTCGCTGCTGCCACGGCGCATCTGGCCACGCTGGCGCGCCTGGGTTGCACAAGCTGGGGTGATTTGCGGGCCTTGCCGCGTGGCGGTGTGTCGCGGCGGTTTGGAGCGGGCTTGCTCGACGCGCTGGACTGCGCCTATGGGTGCAAGCCCGAAATCTACCCCTGGCTGATTTTGCCCGAGGTGTTCGAGGCCAAGCTGGAGCTGCAAGCCCAAGTGGAAACTGCAGCTGCGTTGATGTTTGGCGCGCAGCGGCTGCTCAAGCAACTCCAAATTTGGTTGCAGTTGCGCCATTGCGGGGTGGCGGCGCTGGAACTGGGCTGGACCATGGACGCGCGGCGCAACGTGGCCAGCCAAGGTAAATTGTTGTTGCGCACCGCCCAGGCGACGCAAGACATCATCCATTTGCAGCGCCTGCTGGCTGAAAACCTGGCCCGCATCACCCTGCCCGCGCCAGCCTTGTATGTGAGTCTGCGCACGGTGCAAACTGAACAACTCTCAGGTGCCAGCGCCAGCTTGCTGCTCGAAGATATCCAAAAAGGCGACAACCTGTACCAGATGGCGGAGCGCTTGGGCGCACGGCTTGGCGTCCAGAGCGTGTTGCAGTGGCAAGCCAGGGCTGACCATCGACCAGAACAGATGCAAGTTTGGCAACCCGCGATTTTTGAGGGTTTGGAAAATACTTCAAAATTAATAGCTAACTATCCAGTCTTGACAGGGACATACGGCATAAATGGTTCAAAAAATCTGGGAAAAACAAGCCAGCGACCAAAAAACAGGCCGTCCAAAGCCAGGGTTCATGCCGACGTGCTTTACCCGACCTGGTTGCTGGCGCAGCCGCTGCCCCTGGCGGTGCTGCGCAATGTGCCGCTTTACCAGGGCCCGCTGACCTTGCTGGCTGGGCCGCAACGGGTTGAAGTGGGGGCGGGTACTCCCCCCTCAGCCCCCGCCCTGCGCGACTACTTTTTGGCGCGCAGCGAACAGGCGGGGCTGTTGTGGATTTACCGGGAAAGATTAAGCGGGCAGAGCAGGCGGGGGCGCAAGGCTGAGGTGCTGCCGAATTGGTACTTGCACGGGCTGTTTGCCTGAATTTCTCTTGACCTGTTCAAAATGCGTAAAACGGCCCGGTGCCCATATTGGCGACGGTTTTGCCTTCAATTCCAAAAAAGACCTTGCGTCCATAGAAAAACGGCAGTCCCCAGTCAAAGGTCTGGGCGCTGCCAATGTCCCCTGCCAGTGTTGGCAGCACGGCCATGCCGCCAGCTGAAAACAGGGTTAAGGCGTTGTCGACCTGGAATGAAACGCTGACATTGGTGGCGTCGCTGCCGATGAGGCTGGCTGACAGGGGCGTCGTGGCGCTGGGGCAATAAAATCCGGTCAGGTTGCCCGGTGAACACAATGGCAAGGTCGCCGAATCAAAAAACAGGCCGTTGGAACCCGTGTCCAGATAACTGGTGCGCAGGGTTCGGCCTGAAAATTGCGTCGTGACATACCCCAGCGCGTTGGCCAGCAGCACTTTGCCACTGGTAAATTGGTTGTTGGTTTGAGTGCCAATGCCAAAAATCAGGCTGCCGGCCAGGCTGGCCATGGCGTTGCCGCTGACGGCGGGCAAGTCAATCAGGATGCCATTGTTGTCAACCGGGAACAAGGCTACCGGATTCTGGATTTGCTGGCTGACCGGCACCACGGTTCCCACTGCGGACAAACACGCTGCATTGGCGCAGGTGAAATAGGCTTTGTTATTGGGAACTGTGGCACAGGCGGTGCCGCAGTCTTGCTTGAACAGCCCGACGCCCAAAATGCCGTTTCCACCAAGCGAGGCCACCGAGCTGACGGCGGTTCCGCTGGAACAGGCTGACGACAGCGCATTGAACGTGGGGTCCGCAATCACCTGAATCGGCGTGGCAGTGGCCGTCTCGCCGCCGAGTTTGACATCCGCCACCGAGACCGGGCCCCAGGCAAAAGTGCCGTCAACAAATCGCGCACAGTCCAGCAGCGGCTGTCCGGATGCCGCTTTGACCCGTGGCAAGGCCAGGCCCGGTTGCAACACACTGGACAGCAGCCGCAGGCCGGTGGAGCCGGTGTCAACCACGACATGGTCAATCGTTTGGCACAGGCTTGTGTTGCCCGGCTGGCATACCGTCACTTCAGCATAAAGCCGGTTGACGTTGCCAGTGGCACCTGTGGGGCCGGCATCGACGACCACCGCCAGCACATTGGGCAAAGCAAGCGTTTGCAGCGTTCCGCCAGCGCCAGCGGCACTGCCACCGCTACTGCCGCCGCCACATGCGGCCAAGCAAAAGGCGCAAGCCAGCCAGAAAATTCGCACGGCAGCCTTGAACAATGCGCCCACCAGCGTCAAACGCAACTGGCGTCGATGACGGCCCGCACCATCGCATCCGGCGCGGGTCGAACCGATGCCTGTCCAAGCCCGTCCAGAACGACAAACCTGATCTCGCCGCCTTCGCTTTTTTTGTCCGTGCGCATCAGCTCCAGGTAACGGAGCGAATTTGCCGAGCCGCCTTCTGCATTGCCCTGCGCCAGCAGCGGCCCCCGCACCGGCAGGCCCGCTCTGGCGATCAAGGCTGTCAGCCGCTGCACCAGCCCGTGGTCAACCAGCCCAAGCTGTTGAGAAAGGCGGGCGGCCATCACCATGCCACAACCAACGGCCTCGCCGTGCAACCACTGGCCAAACCCGAGGCCAGTCTCGATGGCATGGCCAAAGGTATGGCCAAAATTGAGCGTGGCACGAAGGCCGTGGTCGCGTTCGTCCTGCGCCACCACGGCAGCCTTGACCTCGCAACTGCGTTTGGCGGCATGGGCCAAAGCCGCAGGTTCACGGCGCAGCAAGGCGTCGATGTTGGTCTCGATCCAGGCAAAAAAAACAGGGTCGGTGATGGGTCCGTATTTGATGACCTCGGCCAGCCCTGCGGCCAGTTCGCGCGCAGGCAAAGTGTGCAATGTCGCCAAATCACAGACCACCTTGAGCGGCTGGTAAAACGCGCCAATCATGTTTTTGCCCAGCGGGTGATTGATGGCGGTTTTGCCACCCACGGATGAATCGACCTGGGCCAGCAGCGTGGTGGGGATTTGGACAAACGGCACGCCGCGCATATAACTTGCCGCAGCGAAGCCCGTCATGTCGCCGACCACCCCACCGCCCAGCGCAAACAGGATGGTCTTGCGGTCACATTCGTTCGACAGCAAGGCGTCAAACACCAAGTTCAGGGACTGCCAGGTTTTAAACGCCTCGCCATCGGGCAACTCAAGCACAAGCACCCGTTGGAACCTGGTGCGCAGCGTGTCGGCAAGCCGCTTGCCATACAGCGGTGCAACGGTGGTATTGGTGACGATCAGCGCAGTTGTGGCGGCAGGAAGGTCAGCCCAGATTGTTGAGTCATCCATCAGTCCCAAGCCAATCAGGATCGGGTAACTTCGGTCACCCAGGTGGATGTCGACTTGGTCGATTTTCTTTGTGGCTTGCATAGTCGCCGAGTTTAGGCCATGCCTTGGCCAGTGGCTGGCGGCATTGCCACTTAACCCGGCTATGTCGGCGTGATGCCTGCCAGGTCAAGCTGCATCACAATCATGTTGACAAGGGTCGCCACCGAGGGGCGGCCCGTTTCGAGGGTGAAATGTGCAGTTTCCCGGTACAGCGGGTCACGCACAGCAAAGAGGTCACGCAGGCGCTGCATTGGGTCGGATACTTGCAGCAGAGGTCGGTTCAAATCATGGCGCAGGCGCCGGAAAAGCTCGTCCGGGGATGATTTCAAATAGATAACGTGGCCACGGTCTTTGAGGTTTTTGCGATTTTGCAGTCGCAACACCGAGCCACCGCCGGTTGACAGAACGCCTTGGCTGTTGCGCGACAAATCATCGAGGACGCTTTGCTCCACATCACGGAAGCGGTCTTCCCCTTCGCGTTCAAAATACTCACGGATTGAGCAGCCCAGTTGGGCCTCGATCGCGTGGTCAGAATCTACGAAGGAAAGCTGGAGCCGACGCGCAAGTTGCCGGCCAACCGTGGATTTGCCTGAACCGGGCAGGCCGACCAAGCAAATCAAAATCCCGCAGTGGTGGCGCTGCCACTCGGAGTGGTCACTGTAACGTTGACACGTGCAGTCAGGCAAGTAGGGTCGCTGTTGAGTGAAATAACATGATTTCCTGCATTAGGGGAATTGAACACCGGGTTAGGGCTTGTGCTTAATACCGCACAGGCGACCCCGGCTGTTGCAACAGCCGCTGAAACTGTAGTTCCTGTCGGCATGGCGTTCCCATTTTGATCGGCAACATGCACTGCAAATCCGCTAAGTGATCGAGCACTTACCGCCGTTATATTGGCAAACGCTGTAGCCAACGCAATCGTAATCTGGCGGCGAACCCGAATATTGTTACTCCAGGTGGCGGCATTGCAGGTGTTGACAACTGACGGATAGGAGAAAGTAGCAGCTGCACAGGCTGCCGTGCCGATTGTTCCACCCGGATAGGTTTGCTCTGTGCCCGCATCATAGGTGCCATTCTCATTGTCGTCACGGAATAACTGGCCAACTGGATAAAATGTTTCACCCGCATCCCAAATGTTGTTTCCGTTTGCATCAATGAAACTTTCCTCTCCATCCATGTAGGCCAGAATGATCGCACGGCCACTGGCGGGACGCAGCCCTTGGCTCGTGAAGGCCACTGTGCAGGACGAGGCTGTATCCAGTGTGCAAGTGCCTTGTACTTGTCCACCCGCGCCGGCAACAAAATTGACGACAGAGCCGACTGGCACCGGATTGCCTTGGCGGTCTGCGACCCGGAATGTCAGTTTGGCAACCACACCATCGACGTTGAAGGCTTCCAAACTTAATTTGTCAGCCGCCAGTGACGCTGCGTTTTGAGTCGCATTGCCCGCAGTCACCACAATCCCGGTAGACGACGCGAACACGGTGGGGCTGCTTACCAACGCGGCAGTCACAATCACGGGCGTAGGCAAGCTGCCAGAGGAAACCGTGACGGACGCATTGCCGCTGGCGTCGGTCGTTACGGTTTGTGGCGCTTGGGTATTCACACCGCCAACTGAAAAACTCACACCGGCGCTGATGGTAGATGGAGCGAGCGTCAAGCTGACATTCTGTGCCGCCATTCCGTTCCCACCGCTGTCGACCACCTGGAACACCAAAGTGGATTGCTTGACGCCACCGGAAGCCGCAGACGACACCAAGATGCTAGGAGTCGCAGACTTGAACACAATATTGGACGCAACGGCCGCCGCAACAGTGACCGTAGCCGTCACGGGCGTCGCACCCGCTGTTGTTGCCGTCAAGGTGACTGGCCCACTGCACAAGGCAGTTGATTGAAAGGTTGAGGTGATTGTCCCGGAACCGTTGGTGCTGGCGTTTGCCGGGCTGAAAGTGCCGCAAGTTGCGGAAAAATTGGCCGTGACTACACCATTGCCCGCTGCAACGCCATTGACTAACCCATTGACTGTCACTGCGGTGGATTGCAACGCACTAATAGAGGCGTTTGCCGGGGTCAACGCAGACAAGCTGACGTTCGCAGCAGACGTTTGGTAGCTGATCGTGTTGGTAATTGCGATGGTGTCAACAGTGACTGAAGCGCCTACGTTCCCGGCTTTCGTAGTCACCAAACTGACAGGAGAAATCCTGACTTTAACGGTGCCCGCAGCGTCAGTCAGTGCAGTCAGCTGACTCAAATTGACGATTGTCGGATCAGCGGTAAACGTCACCAACTGGTTGGCTGACGGGCTGCCAGCAGCGGTCAATACGACGGCTTTTACGTAAAATGTCGCGCCACTACCAATAGAATTGGTTGAAACGAATACAAAATTTGCATCAACAATTGTCAATGTGACCGTTGGGGTCGCGGCTGTAGCACCGGTTCCAGCTGCTGCCGAAGCAGCAGCTGACGCAGCCGACGCGGCACCGCTAGCTGCCGTGGTTCCAGCACTTCCGCCGCCGCCGCCACAGGCGGCCAATGTGGCGACCAACAACACACCAACTAAATGTTTGAAAATATTCATATTTACCTCTTGCACTTTGTGACTCAGCAGAGAAACCTAGCGCGACTCCCTGTCAACGACCATTCTGGGCGTGATGAAAACCAGCATTTCCTGCTTGTTTGAAATTCTCTGTTTGGTTTTGAACAGATTGCCTATCCCCGGCAAATCTCCCAAAAACGGCACCTTGGTTTCACTTTCACTTTCGTTGAGTTCAAAAATTCCACCAATCACAACCGTGCCGCCATTCTCAACCAACACCTGCGTCTTGATATGTTTGGTGTTGATCGCAAAGCCGGCAGCGGTAGCCTGGCCCACGGTGTCTTTGCTGACATCCAGGTCAAGTATGACATTGCCTTCCGGTGTTATTTGCGGCGTTACCTCCAGTTTCAGGTTGGCTTTTCTGAAGGCAATCGACGTCGCTCCACTGGAGGTTGCGACCTGATACGGCAACTCGGTTCCCTGCTCGATCAGGGCCTTGACTTGGTCCGCAGTGACTACCCTAGGGCTGGACACCACTTTGCCTTTGCCGTCGGCTTCCAACGCGGAGATTTCCAGATTAAGAAATCGATTGGCCGCAGAACTGAAGATGGAAACCGCGAGCGTGGCTGGGTTGTAACCCCCCTGTCCCAAGGCAGGCAAGTTGACAAAATTGCTGGTCAAATCTGCCGTGCCGCCCGCGCCGGTGGCAGCTACCACGTTACCGTAATTGGTGCCGAAGGCCACCCGGTTTTCTCCGCCAAGACTATAGCCGCCATCGCCGCCATTTTGGGCCCGCTGGTCAGTGCCGCCAAGGCGAACCCCCAAGGATTTGCCAAAGGTGTCGGATGCCTCAACGATTCGCGCTTCAATCAAAACCTGCCGTACCGGCACGTCCAGCTTCGCGATCAACTGCTGAACCTGTTCAAGTTTGCTCCCAACGTCGGTGACAAACAACTGGTTGGTGCGTACTTGGGCAATCGCGCTGCCCCTGGGGCTTAATATTCTGGCGGCGATGGCCGTTCCGGTCCCAACAAGACTGACGGCAATTTCGGCTGCCTTGGCGTAGTTCATCTGGAAGGATTGGGTCCGCAGTGGCTCCAGCCCTTCCAAGGCCACTGTTGACTCGCGTTCCAATTTTTCCTTGGCGGCAATTTCATCACGGGGCGCAATCCACAACACATTGCCGGTTTTTCGAACCCCAAGACCTTTTGCTTGCAAAATGATTTCCAAAGCCTGGTCCCAAGGCACTTCTTGCAAGCGAAGCGTGACCGCGCCTGACACCGAGTCTGATGTGACGATATTGAAGTTGGTGAAATCGGCAATCACCTGCAGCAAAGAGCGGACTTCAATATTCTGAAAATTGAGGGACAGTTTTTGTCCGTTGAAAGTAGGCCCCTGGGTCAATTTGTTGGGGTCGATTTTCTGGGGTTTGACTTCCACCACGAATTGCTCGTCACTCTGGTAGGCGCTATGCTCCCAGACGCCTTTGGGTTCGATCACGACGCGCACGCGGTCGCCACTTTGGAAGGTCGTGATGGTTTGAACCGGGGTTCCAAAATCGGCGACGTCCAAGCGCCTTCTGAGGCCCTCAGGCAAGGTGGACTTCATGAATTCGACGACCAGAGTTTGCCCTTGCTGGCGAATGTCAACGCCAACTTGGTTGTTGGGCAATGCCACAATAATTCTCCCCGCCCCATCTGTCCCCCGGCGGAAATCAATGTCTTTAAGCGCCTGGGAGTCTCGGCTCTGACTGCTCGCGAACGTCGGGATAGCCGCTACTGAAGGCGTCGCTGTGGCCCTGGCAACCGCGGCGTCCAGCACCACCACAAGAGACTTGCCCTGTATTTGAGCTTTGTAAGCCGTCGCCTGCTTGAGGTTCAGCACAACCCTGGTGCGGTCACCGGCCTGCACCACACTGACAGATTTCAAATTGCCCTGATTGATTTCAACTGTCGAACGGCCCATGCCGTTGGCGACGCCAGGGAAATCCAGCGCGATTCGCGCCGGCGACTGAATCGTAAAACCGGTCGGCACAGCCGTCAGAGGCTGGGACAAATCGATGCGAATGACTTCAGCGCCACCCTGAATCGATCCAGACACAGCCTCGATGGCGGCTTGGGCATGGGCCTGGCCGTAGCTCAAGCCAAACAGCACCGCGACGGCGACAAAAAATTTGTTCCACATTCGATTCGCCATAGTCCAGTTTTTATGATTCATTTTGATCTCTCTTGCAACTGCAAAGTTGTCGGACGCTCTATCCACTCGCCTACTGCATCTTGCACAATCTCACGCAATATCACTTCAGTTTCAGCGACTTTTGTCACCCGCCCATAATTTTGACCAAGGTAATTGCCCGGACGTACCTGATACAGCAAGTTGTCTACTTTGACGATGGCAACCGGCAGGCCGTCCTTTACAAAACTGCCCACCATTGACACGGTGTCCAACGGGAAAGATTCCAGCGCCTCTTTGCGGCGCACCAGTTCAGGCGCAATCAATGCGCCGTTTGAACTTGCCTGGACGGATTCGCCTTTGAGCGCTTGCGTCAGTTTTTCTTTGCTGAACGGTTCTACTACCCCGCCTTGTGTATAAGCTTCTGGCTTGAATTGCTTGGGCTCGGCCAAAGCGGACACCTTGGGACGGGTCTGGTTCTTTTGTTCGGCCATCCACCCGCGCAAATCCGACTCGGTGCTGGAGCCGCAAGCTACCAGCAGTGCAGCCATAACCATCAAACCGACATGACTCAAGCGCGTCATTTGGCACCTGCCTTGGGCGCTGTCGCCTTGCGTTGCGAAGCGACTTCGTCAGAATCAAGATAACGGAACGTTTTGGCGGTTGCCTCCATTGACAAGGTGCCTTCGCGGCCACTGACGGGGGAAACCTTGAGGTTGTTAAGCGTCACAATTCTGGAAAGATTTGCCACGTCAGAAGCAAATGCACCCATGTCGTGGTAACGCCCTGTGACTTTGATCGCAATTGGAAGCTCTGCGTAATAGTCCTTGACGGCGACCTGGCCAGGAATAAATGCGTCGAACAAAAGGCTGCGCCCAAGGCCGGCCTGGTTGATGTCAGACAAAAGCGCATCCATTTCTGCCTTGCTCGGCAATTGCTTTTCCAGCTGGGTGACATATTGCAGGACTTGTTCGCGTTGTTTTTTGAGCGCGTCAAGATTGACGGCTTTGACTAGTTTTGTCTTGTAATCTTCACGCAGTTTCAACTCTTTGGCCTGTTCCGCGACCAACTCGGTTTCAGAGCTGTTGAGCCAGGCAAACCAGAGTGCTACGACCACGATGACGCAGGTCAAAATCAGCAAAGCGTTCTTAGGAAAACTGGGCCAGGCTGCCGGATCTTTCGGGTCGAGATTCCGAAACTGGCTGGCGATTTTCTCTTGCAGTGCTGCAAAGTCAATCGAGGGGAGGGATTTAGTCGCCATATAACTGGTTCTCTATTTCTTGAGTCCCGCGGGGCCGGCCGGCGATTCTGCCACCGGTGGCACGGCGACCCCGCCAAGCGTCACGGGCTTTGCCGTTTCGCTGGAGCGCATCACTCGCACGCGAATTTTGAAATTCGAAATTCGTTTTTGCTCTCTGGGGCTCACAGCCACATTGCCGGCCACAATTTCCACCAGCTCTGGTTTTGAAAATCGCGGCGTGTTATTGGCCAAGTTGCGCAGCAACTCTGACACCCGTTCATTGGACTGCGCAATGCCTTGCAAAGTGACAATTTGATTCTCTTGATTCATTGACGACACATAGACGCCGTCCGGCAGCTGTTTTACCAATTCGCTGAGCAAGTGGACGGGTTGATTTCTGTCGGCCTGCAAGTCTTCTACGGCCTGCTGCCGGGCTCGCAGCGCGGCAATCTCGCCTTCCAGGCCAGCGATGTCCTTGATTTGTCCTTCGAGCAGCTTGATTTCATTCGACAGGACAAGGTTTTTGCCCTGCTGTGTTGATATTTGGGATTGGTACCACAGGAATATGGCTCCGGCAATCAATCCGCCCAGCAAGGCCGATATACCCAACGTCACATTGAAGAAATCTCGCCGCTGCTTTCGGGCAGCTTCTCGGTGAGGCAGCAGGTTGATCAGAATCATTGCAGAAACCTTCGCAATGCCAGTCCGCAAGACGTCAAGTAAGACGGTGCTTCGCGCGTCATCCGTTTGAGTTTGACGCCGCTGCCCATTTCCATGCCGTCAAAAGGGTTCACCAGATTGCAAGGAAATGTCGTGTGTTGCGTCACTGCGGCGGTCAGGCCAGGCAAGGCCGACGAACCGCCAGCCAGCAAGATGTAGTCGACCTTGTTGTGCGGCGTGCTGGTGAAAAAGAATTGAAGGGCGCGCCCGATTTCCTGAACCATGCTTTCAACGAAAGGGCGCAAAACGGCCGATTCGTAATCATCGGGCAATTCACCACTGCGTTTTTTTACTTCAGCTTCTTCGACCGAAAAGCCATATTGCCGGACGATCAGCTGAGTCAATTGGGCACCGCCAAAAGCCTGATCCCTGTCATACAACACTTCGTCGTCCCGGATCACCTGCATGCTGGTCGTCAGTGCCCCAACTTCAAACAGCGCCACTATGGTTCCTGCTCCTTTGTTGGGCAAACTTTCAATCAATCGCGCTGTCGCCAGCCGTGACGCATAGGACTCGACATCCACAACGACTGGCTTTAGCCCTGCCGCCTCAGCCAAGCCCTGGATATCCTGGACTTTCTCGCGCCGCGAAGCCGCAATCAGCACGTCCAGGTCGCCGATTGACGCGTTGCTGGCACCCACTACACAAAAATCAAGGCTCACCTCTTCAAGCGGAAACGGAATGTACTGGTTGGCCTCGGCCTGCACCTGCAGTTCAAGTTCGATATCAGACAAGCCCCCGGGCAAAATGATTTTTTTCGTGATGACGGCCGAAGGCGGCAGTGCCATCGCGACATTTTTCGTTTTGGTGCCGCTCTTTTTGACTAACCGCCGCACCGCTTCGGCAACTTCGTCGAATTTTTCGATGTTACCGTCAGTGATCCAGCCGCGTTCCAATGGCTCCATCGCACAGCGTTCCAACACCAGATTGCCGCCCTTGTCACGACTTAGCTCCACCAGCTTGACACTGGAGGAACTGATGTCCAAACCCAACATGGGCGCAGGCTGGCGGCTAAACAAAGACCCCAAAGAGATCAAAACTATCCCCTGAAACAGGCCAATTTGGAATCGGCGAAACTTAAGACTTCACTTGAATGCTATCAGTAAGCACCTTGTCACGCAAAGGTTTTTTCTTGTTTTGGGGTATTCCAGCGTTGCCAAAAGCAGACGCTTCAAACCGAGCATGGGCGACAAGGGACACTCATTTTGACCTAAAAATGGATTTGCTTTGGATTGCAGCCCGTTCTTGGGGAAAATGGTAAACCGCGCATTTTTATAGTGTTCACGCGATCTTACGAATTTTCTATGCCCGCCAAACCCCCCAGCAACACCCCCGATGCCGAGTCCGGCCCCATGGGCAATCCCGCCAAACCTGGCGGTGCTTTCAGCCTGGGCGGCTGGGCAACACGCTTGGCGTTTTGGGCGGTGGGGCTGGCAGTGGCTGGGGTTTTGGCCGTCCTGATGGTGATAGCGATAGCGCTGGCGGTGGCATTTCCCAATCTACCGGATATCTCTGACCTTTCCAATTACCGCCCGATACTGCCGCTTCGGGTGTTCACAACCGATAACGTCCTGATTGGCGAGTTTGGTGAAGAGCGACGCAACCTGACCCCCATCAAGGACATCCCAAAAGTCATGATTGATGCGGTGTTGGCCATAGAGGACACCGAGTTTTACCAGCACAGCGGCGTCTCGTACAAAGGCTTTGTCCGTGCGGCGATGGCCAATTTGGGCCGGGCCAAGAGCCAGGGCGCATCCACCATCACCATGCAGGTGGCACGTAATGTGTACTTGTCATCGGAGAAAAATTACATGCGCAAAATTTATGAGGTTTTGCTCACGTTCAAACTTGAGCACTTGCTCAGCAAAGACCAGATTCTCGAAATCTACATGAATCAGATTTTTCTGGGCAACCGCGCTTATGGGTTTGCCGCTGCTGCCGAAGCCTATTTCGACAAACCGCTGAAAAACGTCACCATCGCCGAAGCGGCCATGTTGGCAGGGCTGCCCAAGGCGCCGTCTGCCTACAACCCGATCAGCAACCCCAAACGTGCGCGGATCCGCCAGTTGCACATCATTGACCGCATGGTTGAAAGCGGTTTTATCAGCGCCGACCAGGCCCAGCTTGCCAAAAAGCAGGAGCTGAATGTCAAACTCAGCACGGACAGCAGCCGCGTGCATGGAGAGTACGTGGCTGAAACTGTGCGCCAGTTGATGTTTGGCCAGTATGGCACCGAGACCTACACGCGGGGACTCAACGTGTATACCACCGTGAATGCTGTCGATCAGGACGTCGCATATAAAGCCTTGCGCCGGGGTATCATGGATTTTGAGCGCAAGCAGATTTACCGTGGGCCCGAGAAATTTGTCGAGTTACCCGCCGCTGGGGCCGAACTGGAAGAAGCCATTGACGAAGCGCTCGATGACCACCCGGACAACGGCGATGTCATGTCTGCCATTGTGCTGGACGCCAGCCCCAAAAAAATCAGCGCCATCCGGCAAAACGGCGAGGCCATTGAAATCACCGGGGAGGGGCTTAAACCTGCCCAGTCCGGGCTGGCTGACAAGGCCCCGCCCAACATCAAGGTACGGCGCGGCGCTGTGATCCGGGTCGCCAAAACCGGCAAGGACACTTGGGAGATCACCCAATTGCCGGAAGTGGAGGGTGCTTTTGTCGCCCTTGACCCGCGCAGCGGCGCCATCAGGGCCATGGTGGGTGGTTTTGATTTTGAGAAAAACAAATTTAACCACGTGACGCAGGCCTGGCGCCAGCCCGGCTCCAGCTTCAAGCCATTCATTTATTCTGCGGCGCTGGAAAAAGGCTTCACGCCTGCCACCGTGATCAACGATGCGCCTTTGTTTTTTGACGCAGGCGTCACCGGCAGCCAGCCCTGGGAGCCCAAAAATTACGATGGAAAATTTGAAGGTCCGATGTCCATGCGGCGCGCCCTGGCGGCTTCGAAAAACATGGTGTCCATCCGGATTTTGCGGGCCATTGGGCCGCAATACGCGCAAGAATGGATCAGCAATTTTGGTTTTGAGCCAGAAAAACACCCGGCCTACCTCACCATGGCGCTGGGCGCAGGGTCGGTGACGCCCATCCAGATGGCCACGGCCTATTCGGTGTTTGCCAATGGCGGTTACCGCATCAACCCCTGGCTGGTGGCCAAAGTCACCGAGCAAAAAGGCAAGGTGCTGGCACAAACCAAACCGCCCGTGCTTGACGAATCCATGCGCGCCATCGACGCCCGCAATGCGTTTATTATGAGCAGCCTCTTGCAGGAAGTGACCCGCTCCGGCACGGCAGCCAAGGCCAAAGTGGCGCTCAAGCGGTCGGACATCTACGGCAAAACGGGCACCACCAATGACTCGATCGATGCCTGGTTCGCCGGCTACCAGTCCACCCTGGCGGCGGTCACCTGGATCGGCTACGACAATCCGCGCAAAATGGGCGGCGGCAGTGGTGAAACTGGCGGCGGCCTGAGCCTTCCGATTTGGATCAGCTTCATGCAGCATGCTCTCAAAGGCGTGCCGGAACAGGAATACAACCCGCCCGAAGGCGTCGTCAACTCGGGCGGCGAGTGGTTTTACGACGAGTTTGCCAAGGGCACAGGCGTGCGTAGTTTGGGGCTGGATAGTGATGCATCAAGTGGCTCGCCAATACCCGCCGTGATGCCCGTGCAGGCCCCGGCACCTGCGGACGAAAAAAAGCGGATTCTGGATTTGTTCAAGAACTGATGCCAGCAGCGTGGCCCCGCGAGGACACAGCGCCAACAAGTCACACCGAAAAGATCAGCGCCTGGCCTGCCTGCTCGCTCGAAAAATGCGACAAATTCTCGAAAAACTCACTGGAGTCCCTGGTATCTCTCCATAGTTCGCTACTAAATTTATAGTGATGTCCGCCCGATCTGGCAGCCAACCAGATCTCGTGCAGGGGCTTTTGGAGGTTGATGACAATCTGGCTCTTGTTGGCAAACACCAATGTGACCATGCCCCCCGTGCGTTGGTTGTCGATGTCCGCGTCTGTCGTGTCGTTGATGCGGTCGCAACTGGCCTCCACCGCCCGTAGAACACTTTCAGCCCGGTCCAGGAATTCTGGGTCAGTCATTACAATTTCACAGATGATGAACAAGGTGTCAATTCTATTCAGGGCGTTTGCCCGCGTCGCGGGCGCAGGTTCTGTGGCGTTCGCGCTGGTGGCCTGCGGGCAGACCGGCAATCTTTATTTGCCAACCGGGGCAGCTGCGGCCAACCGTGCGTCATTGGGGCAATCCCTGCTTCCCGAAACTGCGTTTGCGGCCCAACCCGCTTCGGGGGCGTCCGGTCCAGCGCCAGCGCGCTAAGCGCCTGGTCGTGCGCTCTGGTGTTTTCAAACCAACGTCACATCCGCCAATCCCCAATCCCCAATCCCCAACTGCCAACCGCCTGTTGCAAGGCTTTCTAACCTCGTGCACATGACCTCAAACCAACTCTCCGGCCAGCCGTTTTTCAGTTTTAAAGACCAATCCCTTTGGGTCGAGGGCCTGGCGCTGAACAGCCTGGCCCAGGCCCATGGCACCCCACTGTTTGTCTATTCCAAAGCGGCCATGCTCTCGGCTTTGGCGGCCTACCAGCGTGGCTTTGCAGGGCGCAAGTCGCAGGTCTGCTATGCCATGAAGGCCAACCCGGCGCTGGGCGTGATCCAGGTATTTGTGCAGGCTGGCTGCGGTTTTGACATTGTCTCGGGCGGCGAGCTTGAGCGCGTGCTGGCGGCGGGGGCCGACGCTGCCAAGGTGATTTTTTCAGGCGTCGGCAAAACACGGGCAGAAATACGGCAAGCGCTTGAGGCGGGCATAGGCTGCTTCAATGTTGAGAGCGAAGCCGAGCTTGAAGTGCTGAACGGCGTGGCGCTGGGCCTGGGCAAAGTGGCCCCAGTCAGCATCCGGGTGAATCCCAACGTGGATCCCAAAACCCACCCCTACATTTCGACCGGCCTCAAAGGCAACAAGTTTGGCGTGGCGCACGAGCGGGTGCTGCAAACCTACCAGCGCGCCGCCGCCTTGCCGGGTTTGCAGGTGGTGGGCATTGACTGCCACATCGGCTCCCAAATCACGCTCGAAAGTCCCTACCTGGACGCGGTCGACCGCGTGCTGGACTTGGTGCAGGCCATCGAGGCCGCTGGCATCCACTTGCATCACCTGGACTTTGGCGGGGGCTTGGGCATCAATTACGGCGGCAGCGCCGACGCTGAACCACCCGCTGCCGACGCCTTGTGGGCCAAGCTGCTGGCCAAACTCGATGCCAGAGGTTATGGCCAGCGCCTGTTGATGATCGAGCCTGGGCGCTCGCTGGTGGGCAATGCCGGCACGTGTGTGACGGAAGTCCTCTACCTCAAGCCGGGTGAGCAAAAAAACTTCTGCGTCATTGACGCGGCCATGAACGATTTGCCGCGCCCCGCCATGTATCAGGCGTTTCATCAGATCGTGCCGTTGGTCAATCGCCCAGAGGCCACCACGACGCTTTACGAAGTGGTCGGCCCAATTTGTGAAAGCGGTGACTGGATCGGGCATGACCGCAATTTGGCCGTGAAACAAGGCGACCTGCTGGCCGTCATGTCCGCAGGTGCCTACTGCATGGGAATGGCCAGCAATTACAACTCGCGTGGCCGCGCCGCCGAGATTCTGGTGGACGGCACCCAGGCCCACGTGATTCGCGAGCGCGAGACGACGGCCGATCAAATGCGAAATGAGCGGCTGGTTTGAAGCGAAGGACTCATGCCGCCAAGCGAAGCCGGGTCTTGCACGGCTTTGGCGGGTGACTTATTGACAAATGCCCGGTAAGTTCCCGCCAGTGCTGAATAGTTAGCTATATAAATAGAAGCATTTCAAGGCGACGCCGGCTTCAATTCTCAGGTCGATTCACCCGTTTCTTGCGTCTGAATTCAAGCACCCGCCAGCCCAGCAAAACCAGCAAGACTGACGCATAGGCAAACACTTCGGAAAAATTGTTTTTGCCGGCGCGCATCCAGAAAAAATGCAGGATGCCCAAACCGGCGACGATGTAGACCAGCTTGTGCAGCCATTGCCAGAGCTTTGCGCCCAAGGCCTTGATGGCACGATTAAAGGACGTGGCGGCAAGGGGCGTCAGCAGCACAAAGGCGCTGAAGCCGACCAGGATGAAAGGCCGCTTGGCGATGTCTTTGGTGATGTCGGCCAGGTCGAAATTCATGTCAAACCAGCTGTAACTCAGCAGGTGCACGACGACGTAAAAATACACAAACAAACCCAGCATGCGCCTGAAACGGGCCAGTGCGGGGGTTTGGGTGACGACGCGAAGGGGCGTGACGGCCAGCACCAGGCACAGGGCGCGCAGCGTCCAGTCGCCGGTGGCGCGCACCAGCGCCTCGGCCGGGTTGGCACCCAGTTTGTTGGCGAATGCGGCGTAGACCAGCCACATGAAAGGCGTGAGCCAAAGCATGAAAACAATGGGTTTGCCCGAGGGGCGAAGCAGCATCCTGGCGAACCGGCCGGGTTGGGCCCGTGTCGCGGCTTGCGCCCTGCCGCGCGGCGCGGGCGGGGTGGCCGATGTGGACGTGGCTGCACTGGCTGAAGCGGCCGATGTAATCGACGGTGTAGACGGAGCGGCCATCATTTTTGGCTCAAAAATACAAGTCACGCGGATTCGCTGCGCCTAGAAGTTTTTCTTCAAGTCCAGGCCCGCATACATCTGCCCCACCTGGGCTTCGTAACCGTTGAACATCAGGGTTTTGCGCTTTTTGGCGAACAGGCCGCCTTCTTCGCCGATGCGCCGCTCGGTGGCCTGGCTCCAGCGCGGGTGGTCCACATTCGGGTTGACATTGGAATAGAAACCATATTCATTGGCGGCCGCTTTGTTCCAAGCGGTTTTGGGTTCTTTGTCGGTGAATCGGATTTTGACCAGGCTCTTGCCGCTTTTAAAGCCGTATTTCCAAGGCACCACCAGGCGCACCGGCGCTCCGCTCTGGTTGGGTAACACCTCGCCATACATGCCAAAAGACAGCAAGGTGAGCGGGTTCATGGCCTCGTCCAGGCGCAGGCCTTCCACATACGGCCACTCCAACACGCGCGAGCCGACAAACGGCATGGTTTTGGGGTCGGCCAGGCTGACAAACTCCACAAACTTGGCGTTGCTGGCGGGTTCAACTTTTTTAATGAGTTCTGACAGTGAATATCCCACCCACGGAATCACCATGGACCAGCCTTCCACGCAACGCAGGCGATAAACGCGCTCTTCCTGAGCGCTGAGCTTGAGCAAGTCTTCCAGCGTGTATTTGGCCGGTTTTTTGACCAGGCCCTCGACCTCCACAGTCCAAGGCGTGGTTTTGAGCGTATGGGCGTTTTGCGCCGGATCGGCCTTGTCAGTGCCGAATTCGTAAAAGTTGTTGTAGCTGCTGGCGTCTTTGTAGTCGGTAGTCTTTTCCATGGTGATCGCGCCCGCGACGTTGGACTTGGCCCCGGCCAGCGCTGCCAGTTTGCCAGGCCGAACGGTGACGGACTGCGCTAGCGCGTCTCGCGCCGCCCAGCTGGCCATGGCCGCGCCCGCCATGCCGGTGGCCATTAAACGCATCAGCTCGCGCCGGTTTTGATAGACCGATACGGGCGTGATGTCGCTTGAAAAAACATGCTGGAAACCGTTGCTGCCTGTCTTGATCAACATGAAAACTCCTTGGGATGGGGCTCAGTCGGCAGGCCCCGCTGGTTCTTACAAAGTGCCGTAGCTGTGCAGTCCTGACAAAAACATGTTCACGCCCAAAAACGCAAACGTTGTCACTGCCAGGCCCGTCAGCGCCCACCAGGCCGCGACGGTGCCACGCAGGCCCTTCATGAGGCGCATGTGCAACCAGGCGGCGTAGTTGAGCCAGACGATCAACGCCCAGGTTTCTTTGGGGTCCCAGCTCCAGTAACCACCCCAGGCTTCGGCCGCCCACAAGGCGCCCAACACGGTGGCAATGGTGAAAAAGGCAAACCCGACGGCGATGGATTTGTACATCACATCGTCCAGTACATTCAAATCCGGCAGTTTTGCGGCGATGCGTTTGCGGCCAAACAAGATGCTGGCGATGATCAAGGCAGCGATGCCAAAGTAGATTGCCCAGTAGTTGCTGCCATTGGCGACAGCTTTGGTGCGAAAGACGACGGGCTCAAAACACAAAACAATGCCCAGCAGCCACAGTGGCGCGAGTTTGTACCAGCGCGCTTCGGTGGCGTGTGATTTGATCAGGTAGGCAAACGCCACCATCGCAGACAGGGCAAAGGTGCCGTAGCCGATGAAGTTGGCGGGCACGTGCAGTTTCATCCACCAGCTCTTCAAAGCGGGCACCAGGGGCTGGATTTCGTGGGCTTCACGCACCACCGTGTACCACAGCAAAAACCCCACCGCCGCGCTGACGACCAGCATGACAAAGGCACCCAGGGAACGGGTTTTATATTGCGCCTCAAAGTAGAGGTAAAACGTCGCCGTCAGCCAGCAAAACAGCACAAATACTTCGTACAGATTGCTCACCGGAATGTGGCCGATGTCCGCGCCCAGCAAATAACTTTCATACCAACGCACCAGGGTGCCCGTGAGCGCCATGCCAACCGCCACCCAGACCAGGCGCGAGCCGATCAAGGCCATCGTGTCGCTTTCGCCTTTGGCAAAAATGCCGAGCCAGTAAAAAGCGGTGCTCATGAAAAACAACATGCTCATCCACAAAATGGCAGACTGGCTGGAGAGGAAGTATTTGAGCCAGAACACGGTCTCAGCGTTGGCCAGATTGCCTTGGTAGGCGTTGATGCCCAACAGCGCCGCGGCGGCCACCGCCAGCATCAACACACGCAGGGGCCGCCAAAACCAGGCCAAGGCGATTGACGATGGAATGGCCGCCAGCAAAATGCCTTTTTCGTAAACATCCATCGCAGCCGAATACCGTGAAAACGCGAAGGCGACGCCACTTGCGACCAAAAGTGCAAACAACCAGTCAAACCCATTGCGTTTGGCGAAAAAGCCTTCATTCAGGCGCATGCTGGCCATAGCAGCGGGCGGCGCGGTCGTGGTGGCGGTGTTCATGGTGTCAGTCTTTCAGGCACGTTTCAAATCCAGCAACCGGTCTTTGAGCGCATCAAATTCGCGGTCGGTGTCCATGGTTTTGCGGTTGGTCGAGAGTGCCATTGTGGCCCGAGTGCCCAAGCCTGCGTCGCTTTGAGGGGCAAGCCAGACCCAGACCCGCCGCTCGCGAATGTAAAGCATGGCAAATATTCCCAAAATCAACAAGGCGCAACCCAGGTAGACGATGTTTTTGCCCGGCGCCCGCGCCACCTGGAACACGCTGGCCTGCACCTGGTTGAAGCTTGCCAGTTGCATCGCCATCGGGGCCGGGTAGAGCGGCGCGTCGCTCAAGGCCAGCACCGCCTGCATCATGAAGCCCTGCGTTTTTTCATTCGGTTCCAGCGGTTTGAGGCCAGCCTGTTCCCGCGAGAGTTGGGCCAGTTCAAACAAGGCACCGTTCAAAATCCGCACCAACACCTCACCTGCTTTGGCACGTTCGGCTTCGGGCACGTTGGTCTCCAGAAAATCCGAGACGGCCTGCAGACCCGAATTAACTTTGCCGCCTGTATCGGTTTTGACGCCTTGGTCGCTCTGCGCGCCCGAAAAAATCTCCAGAACCCTGGCGGCTGAGGCTGCCAGTTGCCCGCTCAGCGCAGGGCGCGCCGGATCAATGGCCTGGTCGGCATAGCGCTTGACGGCCTGTTTACGCATCAAGGGGTCGTCCAGCGCCCGGCGCAAGAGCGCAAAGCCGTCCAGCGCGCCGTTCTCGTCTGCCGGCAAACGCAGGTAGCGAAACGGCTCTGACGGGCTGTCGCGGGAGCCGAACAGAAAAACCGGCAAACCGTCGCCCGTGTCCACCGGCAGCATGTAATTTTGGAATTCGCGCGCCTGGCCAGACGCGTCGCGCAGTTTGTAGCTAATGCTGGGCCCGACGTTGCGCAGGGTTTTTTTGGTGCTGACTTTGTTGGCGGCACCCAAACGCGCATCAATTGATTCACGCAGATCGACTTTTCGGACATCCACGCCTGAGCCACTGGCCGCGCCGTTGTCGCCAAAATTTTCAACGTTGATCACTCGCAGGGCGGTGTACTCCAGTGTCATTTTTTCGGCATCGACAGGCGGGGTGCCGGCCGCATTTTTGACCAGTTGGGAGCTGCTGCCAATCGTGCCCTCAATCTCGAACGGTTTTGCAGTGGCCCCTTGCGCCTTCATGGGAAATGACCGCAGCCTGACGGTCGAGCCGCCGTCGTCAAAACTTGACTGGTAAATCTCCACGCCCTTGTAATTGGCCGGGTGGTTGACCTCGACCCGCGCGGGCGTCTGTTCACCCGTTTGGAGGTCGTGGATGACGATCTCGCTGGCAAACAGTTTGGGCATGCCGGTGGAGTAGTACTCGACGATGAATTTTTTAAGCTCCACTGCAAATGGCAAATCCTGGATCAAGACGCCTTTGGGCTGGTTCAAAATGGCAGCGCTGGCCCGTGTACCCTCGGCCACCAGCAGGTTGGCGCGAAAGGTCGGGTTGGACTGGGCCAGACGATGCTCCGGTTTAACATCGGCAATCATGCCGCCGCCCGAATACGCGGTCTTGCCATGGAGCAACATTTGCGCCCGCACGATCAGGTCGCCGTCCAGCAGTCCGCCAATGCATACCAGCACAATGGCGCTGTGGGCGGCCAGGTAGCCAATTTTGTTCGCGGCACCCGCCTTGGCGGCCACCATCCAGCCCGGACTGGTACCGTTCGGCCCCGATGGGCGCGACTGGAGTTTGACCCTCCAGCCTCCGCCCGCCAACATGGCTCCAATGCGTCGGGCGGCTGCGTCGGGTGTTTCGTTCAGCACTGTCTCGGCCCGGTGCCCAAAGGCCTGCAAACTTTGTTCGCGGATGTTTTCTTTGAAGGTTTTCAGATCGACAAAAATCTTGGGGGCGTTGCGGGCGATGCACAGGGACGTACTGGTAACCAAAAACGCCAGGATCAACAAGAACCACCAGGCGCTGTAGAGCGAATACAAACCCACAGCAGAAAAAAATTCGGCCCAGAACGGACCAAACTGGTTGACATAGTTGGGGTAAGGCTCGCCCTGCTTGAGCACCGTGCCGATGATGGAGGCGATGCAAATCAGGCTCAAGAGCGAAATTGAAAACCGCATCGACGACAGCAGTTCGACCGCCGCACGCAGGGCGCGCGGGCCGGTTCTAAGTCCTATGCCTTCAGTGGAGGCCGTCATGGGGGGCTTGGGTGTTGCAAGGGTTAGGGTTGGCGGCCAGCACGCGCCGCTGAATCAGAATGGCACCATCAAAAAAGGCAGGCCAACCTGAAATTGGCCCGCCTTGCTTAGGCACACAAAATCTGGAAAAGTTCTATCGCAAACCGGCCATGTAGTCGGCGACAGCCTTGATTTCACGGTCATTCAATTTGGCGGCCACCTGTGCCATCACCACATTGTTTTTACGTGTGCCGTCCCGAAAACCCGTCAACTGCGCGACCGTGTAGTCAGCGTGCTGACCCGACAGGCGGGGGTACACCGACGGCATGCCCGCGCCATTCGGGCTGTGGCAGCCCGCACAGGCAGGCACCTGGCGATCCGAGATGCCCCCGCGGTAAATGTGTTCACCCAGCGCCACCAGGTCTTTTTCTTTGGCAAAACCGGTCTTGGCTTTCTTGGATGTCAGCCAATAGGAAATATTGCGCATGTCGTCGGCGCTCAAGGCCGAGGCGAAACCTTTCATGACGGCGTTGTTGCGTTTGCCCGACTTGAAGCCGTCGAGCTGCGCCATCAGGTACTGCGGATGTTGCTGCGCCAATTTTGGATTGGCGGGGGTGCCCGAGTTGCCGTCGGCGCCGTGGCAGGCTGCGCAGGTGGCCGAGAACAGGGCTTCACCTTTGGCCAGATCCGGTTTTGCCGGTTTGGCAGGTGCAGGCTTGGACTCAGCCTTGGTCTCAGAATGGTTTGCTGCCTTGGCCTCTTGCGCAACCGCAGAAATCGGCAAAAAAACCGCTGAAACCAAGACGGTGGAAATGACGGAGGAAAGCAAAAATTGAGCAGTGAGCTTCATAGGAATAGAGTGTCGAGTCGGGGGGCGCAAAACCATGTGATTCTACAATGCCTGCACGGGATTCCCGCCAAACCATGACTCAAAGCACAATCCCTCCCAACCCCACCGTTGTCGCCACAGGCTGGCTGCACACCGCCAAATTTCTGACAACAGCGCCTGAACTGCATTTTTTGCCACCGCTGGCGGTGCCTGAAATCGCCTTTGTTGGGCGCAGCAACGCCGGTAAATCGACCTGCATCAACACCTTGACCCAGCAAAAGCAGCTCGCATTTGCCTCCAAAAAACCAGGCCGCACGCAACACATCAACCTGTTTACGCTGGGCAAGCAAGGCGTTACGGACGCCGTGCTGGCCGATTTGCCGGGTTACGGTTACGCCGCAGTGCCCAAGGCTGACAAAATCCGCTGGCAACAGGTCATGGCCAACTACCTGGTCACGCGCGAGAACCTCAAAGCCATTGTGCTGATGTGTGACCCGCGCCATGGCCTGACGGACCTGGACGAAATTTTGCTCGACGTGGTGCGCCCGCGCGTGGCCGAAGGCCTGAAGTTTTTGGTGATCTTGACCAAGGCCGACAAGCTGAACCGCGCTGAACAGACCAAAGCCCTGTCCATCATGAAGCTGCAAGCCGGGGGCGGCGAAGTGCGGCTGTTTTCTGCGACCAAACGCATTGGGGTGGATGACGTCTCACGCTTGCTGTGGCAGTGGGTGCATCCTGAAACGCCGGTCATTGAGGTGTGAAAGTTTGCCTCCGTCAGCCGCATCAGAGTTTTCAGTTGCTTCATATTACATAGCTAACTATGTAATATTGACGGGGATATATAGCGTAATTTACTTCTGAAAAGTCAATACGGCGGTTTTTCTCCGTCAGGGCGGTCTTTGAAGCGTTTGTGCACCCAGTAGTATTGCGCAGGCATCGCGTTGACATAGGTCTCAAGCTGCTGGTTCATCAACCTCGTATCCTGCTCCACGTCGTCGCTTGGAAAGTCTGGCCAAGCGGGCAACACCTGAACGTCGTAGCCGCTTGCGGTCATTCGCGTGACCACGGGAACCACTTTGGCACGACCGAGCCTGGCAAACCTGGACAGTGAGGTGACCGTTGCGGCAGGCACACCGAAAAAGGGCACAAACACCGAGTCTTTCGGGTCGTAATTCATGTCGGGCAGCAGGTACAGCGCCCGCCTGGCGCGAAGTGCGGTCACCAGCACTTTGGGGCCGTCATTTCGGTCAAACAGCTGGGTGCTGCCAAACCGGCTTCGGCCTTGGCGCACCCATTCGTCCACATCGGCATTGGTCTGGTGGGTATAAATCGTGGTGAAATTGCGTTGGATCTGCTGGGTCAGCGCCGTCCAGCCTGCGTCCAGCCCGACAAAATGTGGCGCAAAAATCACCACTGGCCGGTCGTCTAGCAGGACATCGACAACGCCAGTGAGTCGCAAACGCGTCCGAGTTGTTTGGGGGCTGCTGTGCCACAGCCAGCCCCGGTCCAGCCAGGCCTGGGCAAAATAAACAAAGGTCTGGACCGCAGTGGCGCGGCGTTGTTGCGCCGTCCAGTGCGCAAAACACAAGGCCAGGTTCACTTGAACGACGTTCCTGCGGGATGCCGCCACGCCATACAACACCCAACCGAGCAAGCGACCCAAGCCGCGCACCCATGGCAATGGCAAGTGACTCAGCAGCCGCATGAACGCGATGCCGCCCTGGCTTGCAAACCGGCTGGCGAACCTAAGGATGGCCGGTTTCAAATTTCCACCTTGGGCGGCTTGTAACGCGCATAACCCCACAGGTACTGCTGCGGGCAGGTGCGGATCAGGCCTTCCATCGCCGCGTTGACCTGGCGTACGGCACCTTCCAGGTCCGCGGCCAGTCCATTGCCCGTCAACGGGGTATCGCTTGCGCCTTCGGGCCGTTGCAGCGGCATCACATGCACGGTGTAGCCCCGTCCCCAAGACAAACGCTCGGCCCAAGCGATCACGATCGTCGAGTTGGTTTGCAATGCCAGGCGGACCGACAAGGTCATGGTGTAGGCGCTTCGGCCAAAAAACGGTGACCAGATGCCTTGTCCGGCCGGGGGCACCTGGTCGGGCAGCAGGCCGACACATTCGCCGTTTTTCAGCGCCTTGATCATTTGTTTGACACCCGCCAGGGTGGTCGGCGCCGTGGCCAGGCCGGGCCGTGCGCGGGCTGTCGTCACCAGTTCGATCAGCCAGGTTTTGCGGGGCGGTCTAAACAGCACCGTCATGGGTTTGGCCACGCCATACCGCGTGGCATAGGTTTGGGCGGCAATTTCAAAACACCCCATGTGCGGCGTGAGGAAAACAATGCCTTTGCCGCGCGCCAATGCTGCGTCAACATGAGCAGAGCCGAGCAATTGCACCGGTAAAGGTCGGCCAAACCACAAACGCGGCAGTTCAGCCGTCAACTGGCCGGCCGCTCCCACCGCGCCCAGCCATTGCCGCCAGCCCATACCAGCCTGCCGCGCGTTGGCCAAAAAACGCTGGCGATACACGCCTGACACCCCAAATGCGGCCCAACCCATCAGCCAGCCGATGGCGTGGGCCAGCCACAATGGCAGGGCAGAAAATAGTTTGAAAAGGCGAATCATCAGTGCGATAAAATGGCCGAGTCGCTGAGTTATGGAACTACTTGCAGGGCGACGAACACCATGGCAGCTTGCAAAGGCTGTCATTGTGCCTTGTCAACTTTGGACGCGCGCTTCATCGAGCCGCCTGCGCCAAAATTGCCAAATCTGCTAAAGCGTTCGCTCGCGGCCCCAAAGCTCAAGGCAACGCAAACTTAGTGACGGTAGCGGTTGTCTCAAACTTATATGGAGCTTCAATATGGCGAACGATTTTCTTTTTACCTCTGAATCTGTCTCTGAGGGCCACCCTGACAAGGTGTCAGACCAGATTTCAGACGCAATCCTCGACGCGATTTTCAAGCAAGACCCCAAATCCCGCGTGGCTGCTGAGACCTTGTGCAACACCGGCCTGGTGGTGTTGGCAGGCGAGATCACCACCAACGCCCATGTGGACTACATCCAGGTGGCGCGTGACACCATCAAGCGCATCGGTTATGACAACACCGACTACGGCATTGACTACCGCGGCTGCGCCGTGCTGGTGGCCTACGACAAGCAATCCAACGACATCGCCCAGGGCGTGGACCATGCGTCTGACGACCACCTGAACACCGGTGCTGGCGACCAGGGTTTGATGTTTGGTTACGCCTGCAATGAGACGCCTGAGCTGATGCCCGCGCCGATTTATTATGCCCACCGCCTGGTCGAGCGCCAGGCGCAATTGCGCAAAGACGGCCGCATGCCCTTTTTGCGCCCCGATGCCAAAAGCCAGGTCACCATGCGTTATGTTGATGGCAAGCCGCACAGCATCGACACCGTTGTCTTGAGCAGCCAGCACGACCCAAGCCAGAGTGAATCACCGACCAAGATGAAGGCCTCTTTCATTGAAGCGGTGATCGAAGAAATCATCAAGCCGGTTCTGCCCAAAGAGTGGTTGGTGAACACGCGTTATTTGATCAACCCGACCGGGCGTTTCGTCATTGGCGGCCCGCAAGGCGATTGCGGCCTGACCGGGCGCAAGATCATCGTCGACACCTACGGCGGTGCCTGCCCCCATGGCGGCGGCGCGTTCAGCGGCAAAGACCCGAGCAAGGTGGACCGTTCTGCCGCCTACGCCGCACGTTATGTGGCCAAGAACATTGTGGCCGCGGGTCTGGCCAAACAATGCCAGATTCAAGTCGCCTACGCTATTGGTGTGGCGCAACCCATGAACATCACTGTCTACACCGAAGGCACGGGCGTGATTTCAGACGAAAAATTATCGGCCATTGTTTCGCGCGGTGACATCTTTGACCTGCGTCCCAAAGGCATCATCCAGATGCTCGACCTGCTGCGCCCGATCTACGAAAAAACCGCAGCTTATGGTCACTTTGGCCGTGAAGAGCCTGAGTTCACCTGGGAGCGCACGGACAAGATTGCGGCGTTGAAGGCCGCTGCGGGGCTGTAAGCCTTTATTGAAGCGCCCACAAGCCGGATGCAAATCAAGACCCAACGCTGGATAGACCGCTGGATTGGCCAGCTTCTGTGT
Organism: Burkholderiales bacterium; assembly: GCA_025360385.1. Taxonomy (GTDB): domain Bacteria; phylum Pseudomonadota; class Gammaproteobacteria; order Burkholderiales; family Burkholderiaceae_C; genus JANYCG01. Next base: position 52,265 of record JANYCG010000164.1, read on the forward strand.
GGCGCAGTGTCCTTGTGGGTGCGGCTGGCGGGTTCGTTGCGGCCCGCACCAAAGCTTGCCAAAGAGCCCAAACACATCCTCATCATCCTGCTCAGTGAAATGGGCAGTATCGTGCTGGCCGGGCCGATGTTCAAGGCCTTGCACGCGCGTTTTCCCGGCGCGACGCTGCATGTCTTGCAGCTCAAGCGCAACCAGGAAGTCGCCAAACTGCTGCAGCTGGCAGACCTGAAAAATTTTCACGCGCTTGACGACCGCTCGGGCCTGGAACTGCTCAAGGATGTCTGGCGCGTCTGGCGCGCCATGCGCCAACTGCCGCTGGACGTGGTGATTGACTGCGAGCTGTTCTCGCGCATCAGCAGCCTGATGGCTTTTGTCGTGGGTGCGCCGCTGCGTGTTGGCTTCACGCCGCACACGCAAGAGGGCCTGTACCGCGGCAGCCACATCAACCGCGCCATCCCCTACAACCCTTACCAGCACATCAGCAAGCAGTTTTTGTCTTTGGTGGACGCCTTGGACGGTGATGCAGCCATGCCGCGCAACAAGGCGGCGCCGGTCCGAGACATGCCGCCTGAAACCGCGCTGTCGGTAAACTTCAACCCGGATGAACTGCTTCGTTACCGTCAAAATTTATTGACGGATTTTCCGGTGGCTGCGGGCCGCAAAATTGTGCTGCTCTACGCTGGCGGAGGCTTGCTGCCTGAGCGCGCCTGGCCCGCCGCGCATTACGCCCGCGTGGCGCGTGGTCTGTGTGCCGCAGGCCATGCCGTGGGTTTGATTGGCCTGCGCGAGGACGCAGAGCTGGCACATGGCCTGCAACAACAAACAGCCAGTGAGTTGTGTCTGGACCTGACGGGTTACACCAAGAGCATCCGCGAGCTGCTGATGTTGTTCCACGCTGCAGACCTGCTCATCACCAACGACGGGGGCCCGGGCCACTTTGCCAGTTTGACGCCGATCCAAACCTTCGTTTTTTTTGGCCCTGAAACCAGCAGGCTCTACGGCCCCCTGGGGGGCACATTTGGGGCCCAGGCCCGCAGTTATGAGTCCGGCATCGCCTGCTCGCCCTGCCTGTCTGCCTACAACCACCGCCAGACGTTTTGCGATGGTGACAACCAGTGCCTGCAACGCATAGCGCCTGACCCGGTGCTGGCAGACGCGCTGGCGGCCCTGGCATGAGCTGCAGTGAGCAAGCGACAATGGGGCATGCGTTCTGACACTGGCCTGCCGGCAAAACTATTCGCCTTGATTGAATGGCTCAAGCGCCTGCGATACGTCAAATTTGGCATCGTCGGTGCCAGTGGCACGGTCGTCAACATCGCGGTCTTGTACGTCGCCAAAACTTGGCTCTTCGATTGGGTTGAGCCGATGCAGCTGCGCCTGGGGTTAGCCCTTGCCTTGGCGATTTTGATTGCGACTTTGAGCAACTTCACCTGGAACCGGCTGTGGACTTGGGCCGACCGCCGTGCCGCGCTGGACATTGAACAAGGCGCGCCGCAGGCACCCTTGGTGCGCCGGGTGGTTAACGAATTTGGACGTTACTGCGCGGCCTCGTGGTTTGGCATGGCGTTCCAGTTTGGCGCAACGATCTGGCTGTCGCATTACATGGACTATCGGCTGGCCAATGTGGCGTCGATTGTGCTGGCCAGCGTCATTAATTTTTTGGCCAATGACCGCTGGACTTTCAAACTGCGGCGCAACGCCAAACAAGCTGGGCCGGCAGCGACACAGCCGCCAGCGGGCCAATGACACCCGCTCGTTTTGTTTTTGCCGGGGTCCAAAGTTTGTCAAGTTGCTACTAACGTGATAGCTGTCTACTCATATTTAAAGCGGAAATCGGGCATTGTTATCCTTTGGAGCTGTGTCTTTTTGGGTGTCCTGGTGTATGCCCTGGGTCTGGGCGGCCAGAACATCCCCACCAATGGCGACGAGCTGGTTTACCTGCACATCGCACGGCTGACGGCAGCCTCAGAGCACTGGCTGCCGCTGGCGTCAGAACTCCACGCCATGCGCAATACCAAGCCGCCCTTGCTGTTCTGGCAGGCCATGGTGGCAAGTCAATGGGGGCAAGACTGGACGCTGTTTGCCCTGCGCCTGCCCAGCCTGGTTTACACCCTGCTGCTGACGGCGTTGATCGCGTTTTCCGTTCACGGTATCAGCCAAAACTTGAAGGCAGCCCTGACAGCTGCTTGCGCCTACCTGTGCTTCTTTTGCACCTTTCGCTACGGGCGGCCCTACCTCACCAGCGCGGCCGAAAGCTTCTGGCTGGACTTGCCGATGTTTTATGCCCTGTGGTTGAGCCGCGCCCATTTGGACGTTGGGGCCCTGAAACCTCATTCCAGCCAGATTCGGGGTAAAAAAGTGACTTATGTCCCCATGGGTGCTCAATTGTTTGATATTAAAAGCATAGCAATTTGGATTTTGATTGGCATCAGCTGGGGCCTGGGTTCTGCCTACAAATCCTTCGCGCTGATTGCGCCGGCGGCGGCGGCGTTCTGGTGTGCCGCCTTGCTGTCAAGGCCGGGGCTGGACTGGCGTGTCTTTTTCAAATTGTCAATCGGCTGCAGCATTGCAAGCGTTCTGGCCTTAGCGATTTTTGCGCTGTGGTTTGTGCTCGACCCCGACCCTGGCGCCGTGTGGCGCGAGTTCGTTGTGGGTGAAAACGCCGGCAAGCTGAATGACGCGCAAGGCTATTGGCATGAAGCCCTGTATGGTGGCGGCTCCAGCCTGTGGGCGCAGTTGCTGGCTTACGTGGAGAACGCAGGGCTGCTGGCGTTTGCTGTGCTGGGTCTGGCAATGGCAGGCGTGTCCGCCTGGCGCAGAAAGTTGTCTGATGGTCAGCGCCTGGTGATTCCCGCGCACCTGTGGGTTTTGCTGGCCTGGCTTGCTGTCTGGCTGGTCGTGTTTTGCATCCCCAGCCAGCGTTCGGCCCGGTATGTCATCCCAGCCATGCCCGCGTTGGCCATGGTTCTGGCGCTGCAATGGGAGCGGATTGGCCGCGCCTGGTTTATGGCCACGCTGGCGCTGGTGGGCATCGCGTTGCTGGCATTCGCGCGCCTTGCCTGGGTGGAACACAGCCTGGGCATTGCCACCTTGGCCCAGGGGTGGCTGGCGATGGGATTGGCGCTGGCGGGGGCGCTGGCCGTGTTGGCCGGTCTGTCCAAAGCGGCCTGGACGCGCACCGCCACCTTGCTGGCCTGTATGACCTTCTACGCCTGTTTCAACGCCACCCTGGCCCCGCTGGACGGCCCGCAAGGTGTGTTTGCTTCAAATCCGGCAATGCCATTGCGGGGCAAAAGCATCGCCGTGCCGAACAATTTCAACGCGCAATTTGAACGTTTTGAATTTTTGCTGAACCGCCAGCATGAGGCGAACAAATTTGTGCCTTTTGACATGGCCATTCTGTCTGAGGGCGAGGCCGCGCAGGGCAAACTCGGTGACCTGCTGAAGCGCTTCGATGCGGTGGTCTGGGCGTCCACCCGCGCCGACGAAACCCAGGCCCCTTGCCTTCAATCTGAGCGCAACTTCGGCCCTGCCTTTTGTCAGTTGCTCGCCCAGCGCTGGACTATCAAGGGCCGCCACAAAAGCGGTGAAATCAATTGGGGCAACCTCTGGCAGCCGCAAGACTGGCTGTTCAGCCGGGAGTGGCTCCTGGCGGCGTTGCCACCGGCTTGAAGATAAGGGCAAGCCAACGTACCAGCCATACGTGCAACCAGGCCCACAGCCAAGGGTCGATCAGCGCGTCAAACACGTTGCCAGTGGGCAATCGTGTCAGCACATACAGCGCCAGCACCAGCCACAACAAACCGGGCAGGCGCAGTGGCAAGGCCCTGCCGGCTTCACCCGGCTTGGCCCACGCTCCCAAGCCCACCCAAAACCCCATCGCCAGCAAGGCCGCCACGGCCAATGCTGCCGAACCAAACCCCAGGCGATACACCGCGAACGGCAGCAGGCCAAAGGTGTCGAGCAACAGAACCCAGCCCAACATCAGGCCGGCCAGCGGCAGACCTATCGCCACCTTGGAACGGCCATCCGCTGGACCCGGTTCATGACCAGCCAATCCACACAAACACAAGGCCATGGTCATCAAACTGGGCAATTGAAACGCCAGCCCCAACCAATAGGTGGGCGCCCAGGGGCCAGGTAAAAAACACCACAAGGCCCCTGCCGCGAGCACCCAGGCCGGCACGCCTGTTTTGCCTGGTGGTTTGATCCGCCGAGCGCCATACAGGCCCAAAAATGCCAGCATCATGGCCCAAAACAAAGGCATCGCCCAACGCAACACCAATGCATCCGGCAGCACCGGGGTGAAGCTGCTCGCTTGTTGTCCAAGCCAATCCATCACGGTTTGGCCCCCGTCTCAAGGCTTTGCCAGGCGAAACGTTGCCAGGCAATGTGCTCCCGGCCGTCGGTGTAGCTGACCCATAAGCTGCCGTCGGCCCAGGCCAGCGACGGATAAGAAAACTCGGCTGGCTGGCCGCTGGCGGTCACGGCGTCGTTGCTGGCAGCAGCCAGGGTCTGGCTGCGGTTCCAGTCAATGCCGTTGGCGGATTCGCTCAGGTCAAGCACCCGGCGTGAGTGGGGTGATGAGTTGTGGGCCAGCACAAACTGCCAGGTGCCAATGGTCAAAGCAGCAATTGACGCGTCTGGGTTGCTGAGGGACAGGTCCGGCAAATCGCGCCAGGTCTCACCGCCGTCGCCAGTCTGGGTGACGGCCACGTGGCCATTGATCCGGTTGTCACGCATCAGCGCCAGCCAATGCCGCTCGTTGAACGCAATCAAGGCAGGCTGCAAGATTTGACGGCGGCTTGACATGCGCGCCAGGCCCATCAGGTTGCCGTCGGCGTCAAATCTGAGCGCGACCGGGTACTTGAGCCCCAATTCAAAATAGACCGGCAGCACCATGCCGCCATCCTGCAAGGCCAAGGGCGCGCCACGCACCAGAAAACTGGTATTCCATAACCAGGACAGCGGCAACACGCGCGGCTGTGCAAATTGCAAAATGGCCGCATCGGTGCCCGGCGGTGATTGCCGCAAATGCACAATGCGAGAAGCCGCCCAACCGCCCAGGCCGGTGGCCACCACAAACAGATGCACCCTTCCTTGCGCGTCCAGCCAGGCCACCGGGTTGCCCAGACGGCGCAGCCCAAAGCCCAACACCGCGCCAAAATCCGCGCGATTCACCACCCACTGGGCGACGCTCCATTGCTGGGTGCTGCGTTCGTAACACGACTGCGCTACCTGCACATCGGGGGCGCTTTCGCGCGTGCCGGCAAACCAGAACGCCATGAGGGCGCAGCGGTGGCCCGCCGGCATGGCGAGCAAGTTGCTTGCATGGGCGCTGGGCGTGTTGGCAGGCATGGGAATATGCCCCTGCGCCAAGACGGTGAGTTTGGCGCTGGCCGGGGGCAGCGGGCCCCCGTTCATCACCGCTTTGGGCGGTGCCGGGTTTGGGCCGCGGTGCAACAGATCAAGGCCCACCAGGGCGGCCCCCATCACCAGCCCCCACACAACACGCTGGCGCAAAAGCATGAAGAGCATCAAGACTAGGACACTGCTGAAAACAGCAGCATCAACGCCAACAATACGGCATAGGGGAACGCCACCGTCGGCCGGACAGCATTGGCCAGGTATTCAGCGACGATGGTGATGCCCCCTGGCCGCACCGCCTGCCAGGCGCTGTGCAGTTGAAAAGCTGCACCTTGCGGCGCTGGCACCGATGCGCTTGAGGCCGCATGGTGAAGCTGGTCGACCCAGGCTTCAATTTGCAGAATGCGCTGGCCAATGCGCGACTGGAAAGTCCGCAAAATGCCTTCCTGAAACCACAGCACCAGCAGCAGGAAACCCAGGTAAAAACTGTTCACCTCAAAGGCCAGCCCCAGCATCAGCAAGGCGACTGCAAACAGCTTGACGACCAGGGCGTTGCGTTCATGCTGCTCAAAATTATTTTGTAGCGTCATCCATTCCTGACCCAAGCGGTCTGCGCTGTTCATAAATTTATGCGGACGTGAATCGTCGTCATCGGTTTGATAATAGGGGGCACGCTTGGCAATCGCCGTTGCCGTCGCAGCGACAATCCGTCAAGTCTAACGCTACGGCTGTTGTGCCTTTTTTTCCAATCCATGCGGGTCTTTGCTGAATTTTTTTGACGCTTAAACCCATGCACCGCACCATCTTCGACACGCCCGTGGTCAACACTCTGCTGCGGGCCTTTTCATTGATGTTCCTGAAAATTATGGGCTGGAAGGTGCAAGGCCGCCTTCCGCCCAATGGCCAGAAAAGCGTATTGATTGCCGCCCCCCACACCAGCAACTGGGACTTGCCCTACCCGCTGATGGTGGCGTTTGTGCTGCGCCTGAATATTCACTGGATGGGCAAGGAAGAAATTTTCAAACCCCCGTTTCGCGGCCTGATGGTCTGGCTGGGTGGCATTCCCGTACACCGGGACAAATCCACCAATCTGGTGGCTGCATCCGTCGAAGCCATCAAGGCGGCAACCGGCCCGGTGCAGCTCATCGTGCCGCCGGAGGGCACGCGCAGCGGCACCCGTTTCTGGAAGACCGGTTTTTATTACATTGCCGTGGGTGCGCAGGTGCCCATCGTGATGGCCTACATGGACTATGACAAGAAAATCAGCGGCCTGGGCCCGGTGTTCCAGCCCACTGGCGACATTGAGGCCGACATGGCGGCCGTCAAGGCGTTTTACGCGCCGTTCAAAGGCCGGCACCCGGACCGGTTTGAGGCTGGGTAAGTTTGACGCAGGCTATTGCCAACCCATTGCCCAGCCCATTGTCCAACCCATTGCCTAAGCTAGGTTCCCGCCCTCACAAACTGCTCAAACTGGGTTTTGATCTGCGCCATCGCCGCCAGGCCCAGGCGGTTGCCATACTGGCTGACGACCTGCCCCGCCGCCTGGTTGGCCAGCCAGGCCGCCTGCGCATGGTTGTGGCCCTGCGTAGCGGCGTACAGGAAGGCGCCGGCAAACATGTCGCCCGCGCCATTGGTGTCCACCGCCTTGACTTTGGCCGCGGGCACGTCGGTCTGGCTGCCGTTCTCAATCACCAGGCAACCTTTGGCGCTGCGGGTCAGGCACACGGTTTTGGCCAGTTGGCCAACTTGGGCAACGATGGCCGCGAGGTCTTTGCTGCCGCACCAGGTCTGCGCCTCTTCTTCGTTGCAAAACAGGTAGTCGATGCCGTCGCCGACCATGGCCTGCAGGCCAGGGCGGCAAAAATTGATCATGCTCATGTCGGACAGCGTGGTGGCGAGTTTCACGCCTGCTGCCCGTGCCAGGGCACGGCCTTTGAGCGCGGCATCCAGCCCGGTGGGTGACGCGGCCAGGTAACCTTCCATGTAATAAATTTTTGAAGCTTGCAGCGCGTCGGAATTCAGGGCGGTGTAGTCCAGTTCTGCGGTGGCACCCAGAAAGGTGCTCATGCTGCGTTCTGCGTCCGGCGTCACCATCACCATGCAGTCGCCGGTTTGGCCCGGTGCGCCCAGCGCTGCCAGGTTGGCCGGTGTGAGGTTGCTGTCCACGCCGTTGGCCTGCAAATCTGCCGCGTAAAACGCACCCAAATCATCGTGGGCCACCCGGCAGGAATAAAAGCCCCTGCCGCCGAGCTGCGCCACCGCCACGATGGTATTGCCGGCCGAGCCGCCGCCGCTTTTGCGCGAGTGGATGCCCTTCACGTGCACCAGCAATTCGGCGCGGCGCGGGGTGTCAATCAGGGTCATGTGGCGCTTCTCGACCTGCATCGCGCTGAGCTGGGCATCGCTCACTTCGTATTCGGAATCCACCAGCGCGTTGCCGATGGCGTAGATGTCATATTTGTGGTGGCTTGTCATGGGGATGGAAAGACGCATTGAAAATGCTGGCAAGTGTAATTGCCCCTGTTGATTTGCCAATTCCGATGTCAGATCATTCGTGAAAGTCAGCGCTTGCGGTTGATGAATGCCTGCATGTAGGCCTGCGGTTCGCCGGTTGCAAAGGCTTGGCCAAACTCGGGCACGGTGGCCTCAATGGCGGCGTCGGGTGCGAGGTGTTGCCAACTGCGCATCAACTGTTTTTGTTGCTTGAGGGCAGCGGCGCCAAACCCCGCCAGGCGACTGGCCAGCGCGGCAATGCGGCCATCCAGCTGGTCCAGCGCGCACACCTCGTGCACCAGGCCCCATTGCAAGGCCGTTGCGGCATCAATGGACTCGCCCGTCATCAAGAGCCAGGTCGCGCGCGATTGCCCCACCAGCATGGGCAGCAGCACCGCGTGGATCACCGACGGGATGCCGACGGCCACCTCGGGCATGCCATACACGCCGGTGTTGCTGCTGATGCGCAGGTCACACGCGGCGGCCACCTCTAGCCCGCCGCCCAGTGTGAAACCCGACAGCCGCGCGACCACGGGTGCCGGAAAGCTGCGCACGGCCTCGCACAGGTCTTTCAGCCGGGTGATGAAGGCCTCGGCCAAGGGCGGTGTCAACGCCGCCATTTCATAAATGTCCGCGCCGCCGATGAAAGCCTTGTCGCCCGCGCCGCGCAGGATGAGCACACGCACATCGCCACGGACTTTCAGGGTGTCGATAGCCTGCGTGAGCTCAAGAATCGCGGGTGTACCGACGATGTTGAGCGACTTGGCATTGCGCAGCGTCAGCGTGGCGATGCCAGCGGCGTTGAGCGTGGCGGTGGTGTGGTGGGTGTCGATGAGGGCGTTCATGAATTCGAGTATCGCAGTCCCAACCTGGCTTATGGTTTTTAATCAGGCAAACCTGCTTTCAGCAACTCAATGGAAGTCCCGGCTCGCCGTGGCCAAACCACCCAACAGGGGTGTCAGGTCCTTAAGGCGGCGCGCCACCAGATGGCGCACCTGGCCCCCGCTTTCGGTATCACGCTGCCATTCGCCATACACCGCCATCAGGCGTGACTTGAGCAGCTCGGCGCGTTGCGTTTCGCGCAGGTTTTTCCAGACGATCACGTTGACGCTGCCGGTTTCGTCTTCGAGCGTGACAAAAACCACGCCCTTGGCGGTTTGCGGCTGCTGGCGCATGGTGACGATGCCGCAGGCCGCCACGTGTCGGCCGCTGGGCAGATCGTGCAGTTGTGCGGACGTTTGCAAGGGTTTGACAAGTTTTATTTTTGATAGCTGTCCACGCAATATGGCCAAAGGATGGCGGCGCAATGTCAACCCGGTGGCGGCGTAGTCGAAAACCACTTCTTCACCTTCGCTGGCGGCGGGCAGTTCGAGAAGCTCTTCCTCGACGGGCACCGCTTTGAACAGTGGCGGGGCAGCTTTGAGAGCCGATGCGTCCCACACTTGCTGGCGGCGGTGGCCCGACAGGGCCATGAGCGCGTCGGCGCTGGCCAGGGCTTTTAAATCGCCAGCGTCCAGACTTGCGCGCAGGGCCAGGTCTTCGGTGCTGGTGAAGGGAGATTCGGTGCGCGCTTTTGTGATGCGTGCAGCAACGCCTTGACTCAGGCCACTGACCATTCTTAAACCGAGGCGCACGACTTGCCGCCCTTCGTGGTTTTGCGTCGCCAACCCGCAATCCCATTCACTGGCCGTCACGTCCACCGGCAACACCACAACCCCATGGCGCTTGGCGTCCTGCACCAGCTGGGCGGGCGGGTAAAAACCCATGGGCTGGGAATTGAGCAAAGCCGTCAAAAAACAGGCGGGTTCGTGGCATTTGAGCCAGCTGCTCACGTAAGCCAGTTGCGCAAAACTGGCGGCGTGGCTTTCGGGGAATCCGTATTCCCCAAAGCCCAGCATCTGCTTGAAGATGGCCTCGGAAAACTCAAGCGTGTAGCCGTTCTTGACCATCTGGCCCACCAGCCGGCCGTGAAACTTGTGCACGCCGCCTGAGCGTTTCCACGCGGCCATGGAGCGGCGCAGTTCGTCGGCCTCGCCGGGGCTGAAGTCAGCCGCCAGCATGGCGATCTCCATCACCTGTTCCTGGAAAATGGGCACGCCCAGCGTGCGGCCCAGCGCCGCTTGCAGCGCGTCGCTCGGGTACTTCACGTTCTTAGGGTCTTTGCGCGCCTTGAGGTAGGGGTGCACCATGCCGCCCTGGATCGGGCCGGGGCGCACGATGGCCACCTGGACCACCAGGTCATAAAACCGGCGCGGCCGCAGGCGCGGCAACATGCTCATCTGTGCCCGGCTCTCGATCTGGAACACGCCCACCGTGTCGGCAGCGCAGATCATGTCGTAGGTGGCCACATCTTCGCGCGGGACATCCTGCATGCGGAATTCAACGCCACGCTGCCGGCCGACGAGGTGCAGGCAGCGGCGGATGGCGCTGAGCATGCCCAGGGCCAGCACGTCCACCTTGAGCAGGCCCAAGGCATCGAGGTCGTCCTTGTCCCACTGGATGATGGACCGGTCCGCCATGGCCGCGTTTTCCACCGGCACCAGGCGCGTGAGCTTGCCCTGCGTCAGCACAAAACCGCCCACATGCTGGCTCAGGTGGCGTGGAAAGCCCGTGATCTGCCGGGACAGCTCCAGCCACTGGCGAACCTGATGCGGGTTGGGTTGCAGCACTGAGGGTTGACCGTTCGCCCTGAGCCTGTTGAAGCCGGTCGGCCCTTCGACAGGCTCAGGGCGAACGGATAAAAGTTCGGCAAGTCGCTCTTGCAGCACCGCGTCATCGACCACGCCGCCGTCAAACCAGTGATGGTCTTTGGCCACGGCATCCACCAGCGCGGCCTCCACACCCAATGCCATGCCCACATCGCGGATCGCGCTCCTGCTGCGGTAGGTGACCACGGCGGCGGCAATGGCGGCGCGTTCGCGGCCATATTTTGTGTAGATGTACTGGATGACTTCCTCACGCCGGTCGTGTTCAAAGTCCACATCGATGTCGGGCGGCTCGTTGCGCTCGCGGCTGATGAAGCGCGCAAACAGCAGCCGGCTGTCTGCCGGGTTCACTTCGGTGATGCCCAGGCAATAACACACTGCAGAATTGGCTGCCGAGCCGCGCCCCTGGCACAAAATGCCCACGCTGCGGGCGAAGCGCACGATGTCAAACACGGTCAAAAAGTACATCTCGTATTTCAGCTCGGTGATCAGCGCCAGCTCGCGCTCCACCTGCTGCTGTACGGCGATGGGCGTGCCCTGTGGCAGATACCGGCCCCGTGCGCCGGCATCAGTGAAGTGCCTCAAAGTCTGGGCGGCATCCATGCCGGGCAAGATGGTTTCCACCGGGTACTGGTAACGCAGCTCGTCCAGGCTGAAGCTGCAACGGCTGGCCACGGTGAGGGTATTGGCCAGCCATTCAGCCGGGTAAATTTGCGCCAGCCGTTCGCGCGATCGCAGGTGCGCCTCGGCGTTGGGTTGCAAGCCGAAACCACATTCAGACACTGGCACGCCCAGGCGCACCGCCGTGACCACATCTTGCAGCGGCTTGCGCGAGCGCACATGCATGTGCACATGGCCTGCGGCCACCAGCGGCACGCCGGTGTGTTGCGAGAGGTTTTGAAGCGTATGTTGCCACAAGGAATCGTCCAAACCGTGCCACAACTCCGCCAAAAGCCATAAATGGGAGCCAAATAGGGAGAATATCCCTGTCAGAGCTGAATAGTATGCTTCATAAGTTGTAGCATTTTCAGGCAAGCTTGAAGTATCAGTTTGCTCGGCGCGCGGCAACGCCAGCAGTACTTCACAGTCTTGCAGCGCCGCCCAGTCGCTGTCTTGCCAGCTCAGCTCATAACTGCCCTTGGGGGCGGCCCGGCGTGCCGCCGTGATGAACTCGCACAAGTTGCCCCAGCCATTCAGGTTGTGCGCCAGAACGACCAGTTTGCAGCCTGCGCCCAGACCTGCGTCAGCAGCCCCACCGCCAGCATCTGCGCCATCAAAGGACAACACAAACTCTGCGCCCAACAATAACTTCATGCCCAGTTTTTTCGCCTCGGCATGCGCCCGCACCACACCTGCCACCGAGCATTCGTCGGTGATGGCGATGGCGCTATAACCCAGAGCGTGGGCGCGCGCGACCAACTCTTCAGGGTGCGAGGCCCCGCGCTGAAAGCTGAAGTTGCTTAAGGCATGCAGCTCGCAATACGCCGGATTCTGCAGCGGCACAAAGGCCAGTTCTGACGCAGTCAATTGACGGGTATTCATGTTGAAACTGCTTTGTGCTGGGGACTTCAAATTTAAACTGTATAAAACAACAGTATAAAGCAACGTCCTGCAATGCACGAGTTTCAGCATGACCACAACCCATGACGGGCAAGTTCTGCGTCCAACGGGTCAACTGGCAGGTATTGCTGCTGATTCACAAAACCCAATCAGCGCAGCACAAGCCAAACGTCGAAGAAGCCATTGGGCCCGCATGAACGGTTCTGTTCGTGCTGGCGCTGCCTTGGCGCGTCATCAGATTGAAGTCCAGCGTGCTGCCGGCCAACAGCTCGCACGCCACTGGCAGTGCGCCATCAAAGTAACAAGGGGCCGATGAGGAAGTGAGTGCATGCCGCTGGCCGCGCGTAAGCAGCGCCACGCCATCGCCTTTGAGCACTGCAAACCAGCGGTCTATGCCGTCAAAGCGCGAGAACGGCCCGCTTTGCGCCACCTGCGCGACAGACATGCGCCACACTCAGTCATCGGCGCAGGGCCAAGCCACCAGTTCGTGGGTGATGCCGCCGCCGTTTTCCAGTTCAAAGCTGAAACTTCCCATTAAAGCTGTAACGCAGGCCGGGGTAGACCAGGCGCGCCAGGCTGGCCACATGGGCACCGCTGACTGTGCAGCGAGTCATGACCAGGCAGGGTTCATGCGCTTTGAGGCCAAGGCACTTGGCCTCTTGCAACGACGCCGCACAGGCTTCGATGGAGTAGCTGGCTTCGGTCAAAGGGGCGTGCTCCAGCAGGTAGTGGGTGGGTGTCGTGACAGAGAAATCGGTCTTCAGGTATTGGGGTGCCACCGCCGGGTTGACTAGCCGGTCTTCATACTGAATGGGCACATCGTTCTCAAAATGCACCAGCACGGTATGAAACACCCGTGCGCCGGGCCGCAACTTCAAGGTGCGCGCCAGTGAGGCATTGGCTTTGATACTTTCAACCCGAATGATGTGTGCCGAATGCTGGTGCCCGCGCTCAAGAATTTCTTCATGAATATCGCGAAACGCCAGCGTGCTCACGATGCGGTTGAGCTGAGCCACCACAGTGCCCGAACCCTGAATGCGGGTGACCACGCCTTCAACCACCAACTCACGCAGGGCCCGGTTAACCGTCATGCGGCTCACACCAAACTGGTTTTGCAGTGCGGATTCGCTGGGCACGGCATCCCCTGAGCGCCACTGCCCACGGGTGATGTTGGCCTTGATGAAAGCCTTGACTTGCTCATAGGCGGGCAGGGCGTTGGCGTTCATGGTGTCTTGGGCGTGGCGCGGTTTGGCTGGTATGGCTTGGCTTCAATAGTAGGCGAATTGAACTTAGTTGTATAGACAACTCAAATGAAAAATATCGAAGCAAGGGTTAGCCCTAGTTTTTGAAGTTGTATAGACAACTATGATTCATCGCGTGCGCAGGATCAACTTCATCCAAGTCCGATCAAGCCCAGCCCGCTGGTTCTCTTTTTGGAACGTTACGCCATGTCAGACCTTTCAGTCCCGCCGTTTTTTGACAGCCAGGCCCGCCCCGTGCGATCGCCCAGGGGTTCTGCGCTAACCTGTGCCAACTGGCAGATTGAAGCCGCCTACCGCATGCTGCAAAACAACCTGGACCCCGAGGTGGCCGAAAACCCGGATGCGCTGGTGGTCTATGGCGGCATTGGAAAGGCGGCCCGCAACTGGCCGTGTTTTGATGCAATTTTGGACAGTCTGAAGCGTTTGAAAGCCGATGAAACCCTGCTGGTGCAGTCGGGCAAACCGGTGGGCGTTTTCAGGACCCACACAGATGCGCCGCGCGTGCTGCTGGCCAATTCCAACCTGGTTCCCAAATGGGCCACCTGGGAGCACTTCAACGAGCTGGATCGCAAGGGCTTGATGATGTATGGTCAGATGACTGCTGGCAGTTGGATCTACATCGGCTCGCAAGGCATCGTGCAGGGGACTTACGAAACCTTTGTAGAGGCCGGACGTCAGCACTTCAACGGCGATCTTGCGGGCCGCTGGATTTTGACGGCGGGCCTGGGTGGCATGGGCGGCGCGCAACCATTGGCAGCTACCTTTGCGGGTGCTTGTTCACTGAACATCGAGTGCCAGCAAAGCAGCATCGACTTTCGCCTGAAAACCCGCTACGTGGACGAGCAGGCCAGTGATCTGGACGATGCCCTGGCACGTATTGCCAAATACACAGCTCAAAAGAAGGCCGTCTCGATTGCGCTCTTGGGTAACGCCGCGCAAATTTTGCCGGTGCTGGCACAGCGCTGCAAAACCGATGTGTCGGCGCGCCCCGATCTGGTCACTGATCAAACCTCTGCCCATGACCTGATCAATGGTTACCTGCCGTCGGCTTGGTCAGTAGCGCAATGGAAAGCCGCGCAAAAAGACGCGTCTCAGCACGCAGCGCTTACGGCGGCTGCCGCGCAAAGTTGTGCTGACCACGTCAAGGCCATGCTTCAATTTCATGCCATGGGAATTCCTACGGTGGACTATGGCAACAACATTCGTCAGGTGGCGTTTGACCACGGCGTGAAGAACGCGTTTGATTTCCCTGGCTTCGTACCGGCCTATGTGCGGCCGCTGTTTTGCCGTGGCGTGGGTCCGTTTCGCTGGGTGGCCTTGAGTGGCGACCCTGAAGACATTCGCAAAACCGACGCCAAGATGAAGCAACTGTTCCCAGACAATGCGGACCTGCACCGCTGGTTGGACATGGCAGGCGAGCGGATCGCCTTTCAGGGTTTGCCCGCGCGCATTTGCTGGATTGGTCTGGGCGAGCGCCATTTGGCTGGTCTGGCGTTCAACGAGATGGTGCGCACGGGTGAGCTTAAAGCCCCCATCGTGATTGGGCGCGACCACCTGGACAGCGGCTCGGTCGCCTCCCCCAACCGCGAGACCGAATCCATGATGGACGGTACCGATGCCGTCAGCGACTGGCCGCTGTTAAACGCCTTGCTCAACACCGCCAGCGGGGCCACCTGGGTGAGCCTGCACCACGGCGGCGGCGTGGGCATGGGTTACTCGCAGCATTCGGGCGTGGTGATCGTGGCCGATGGCACGCCCGAGGCCGCCAAGCGGCTTGAGCGCGTGCTGTTCAACGACCCCGGCACGGGGGTCATGCGCCATGCCGACGCAGGCTATGAGATTGCCCGCCAAAGTGCGCGCGACAACCAATTGAACCTGCCCATGCAGGCGCTTTGAATTGGTGACCTCAATGCCCGCCTCGCAAGCCATGCTGCTCAACCCCGGTCATTTCACGCTGGCCGATTTGCAGGCCATCCATTCTGGTGTACAGCCGCTTGCCCTGCCTGAATCCAGCCGCGCCACCATCCGGGCCAGCCAGCAGGTGGTGCAAAAGGCGGCTGATGGCGATGCGCCGGTGTATGGTGTGAACACCGGCTTTGGCAAATTGGCCAACCAGCGCATCAGCAAGGCCCAGTTGGCAACCCTGCAACTTAATCTGATTCGTTCACACAGCGTGGGCGTGGGTGAGCCGCTTGCGCCGGGGGTCATGCGACTGGTGCTGGCCACCAAAGCGGCCAGCCTGGCGCGTGGCTACTCGGGTGTGCGTGACCTGGTGGTGGACACGCTTTTGGCGGTGCACAACGCTGGCCTGGTGCCCTATGTGCCATCGCAAGGCTCGGTGGGTGCGTCGGGTGATTTGGCACCGCTGGCCCACATGACGCTGGCCTTGATTGGCGAAGGCGAAATGCTGGTCAACGGCCGGCGCACGCCCGCCTTGCCCGCGCTGCAAGCCGCAGGCATTGCGCCTTTGGTGCTTGGCCCCAAAGAGGGCCTGGCTTTGATCAATGGCACCCAAGTGTCTTGTGCATTGGCGCTGCATGCGCTGTTGAGTTTTGAGCCGGTACTGGAGGCGGCACTCTTGATTGGTGCGCTCACCATTGACGCCGCGCGCGGCAGCGACGGCCCGTTTGACCCGCGCATTCATGCGGTGCGCGGCCAGCCTGGCCAGATCGATGTGGCCCAGTATTACCGCAGACTGCTTGAAGGCAGTGCCATTCGCAATTCGCACCGTGAAGGCGACGACCGCGTACAAGACCCGTATTGCCTGCGCTGCCAGCCGCAGGTGGTGGGTGCCTGCCTGGACCAGCTGCGTCATGCGGCCAGAGTGCTGGTGTGTGAAGCCAACGCGGTGACCGACAACCCGCTGGTGTTTGCTACACCGAGTGAATCAGGTGACGCGAGTGACACAGGCGAAACGGGTGACACAGGCGAAACGGGTGAGCAAGGCGGCACCATGATTTCGGGCGGTAACTTTCACGCGGAGCCAGTCGCTCTGGCTGCCGATGGCATGGCGCTGGCCATTGCCGAGGTGGGCGCGATTGCAGAGCGGCGCATTGCCATGTTGATTGACAGCAGCGTTTCGCGCCTGCCCGCATTTTTGACCGCAGATGCCGGTTTGAACAGCGGCTTCATGATTGCGCATGTAACCGCTGCCGCGCTGGCCAGCGAAAACAAATCTCTGGCCCACCCTGCCAGTGTGGACAGCCTGCCCACCAGCGCCAACCAGGAAGACCATGTGTCCATGGCCACATTTGCTGCACGCCGCTTGCAAGCCATGATCAGCAACACCGCCCACATTTTGGGTGTTGAACTGATGGCCGCCGCGCAGGGCATTGAGTTTTTGCGCCCCCTGCAAAGCTCCCCCGTGCTGGAGGCCGTGCATGCTTTGCTGCGCAGCAAAGTACCCAGCATTGCGCAAGACCGCTATTTGGCACCCGACATTGATGCCGCCAGCACAATGGTGCGAGACGGCACACTGGCCCAAACCTTGCGTCAAACTGCGGGCTTGCCCCCACTTTGGGTGGCGGCTTGACTTTTTTGCACCCGATCTCTGTCAGTATTGATTCCCCTTCACCATGCCACTATTTTTATAGAAAGCCCCTCGCCATGAAAAAGACCCTTTCGCAGAAACTTTCAATTTTGGCCCTGCTGGCCGCCACCGTTGCGGGCGCGCCCGCTGCGTTTGCGCAAGAAACCAAGGTGGTGATTGCCATCTCGGGCTGGACCGGCTTTGCACCACTCACGCTGGCCAAGGAAGCCGGCATCTACAAAAAATACGGGCTGGATGTCTCCATCAAAAAAGTGCCGCAAAAAGATCGGCACCTGGTGCTGGCATCGGGTGATGCGCAGTGCGCAGCCACGACCGTAGAAACCTGGATCGGCTGGAACGCCGCAGGCGTGGCCACCACGCAGATCTTCCAGCTTGACAAAAGCTATGGTGCCGACGGCATGGTTGTCAAATCCGGCATCACCAAAATCAGCGACCTCAAAGGCAAAAC
>JANYCG010000199.1 GCA_025360385.1 Burkholderiales bacterium
CGTGAGCCGTGGGAACACCAACGCTAGCGTCGCTATGCCGCGCAGCAGGTGCATGAGCGCACGCAGCAGCTTGAATGCCGCTCTAACTTTCATGTCTTTCGGGGCGCAAGGAATCCCAAAGCATGAAGCGGGCACCTTTCACGGTCAGGCTTGGTAAGCCACCCGTCCGCCAACAATCGTGCAGCGTACCCGGCCCGGCAGTTCGTAGGCTGAAAACGGCGTGTGTTTGCCCTGGCTCACCAGCGCATCGGCTTGCACGATCCAGTCGGCAGTGGGGTCAAAAATGCAGACGTCTGCGACTCCGCCGACCTGCAACTGGCCCAGGAGCCCGGCCTTGCTCCAGGCGGTTTGTCCGCTGGCGCTGCCCAGCACGCGGGCGGGGCCGCTGGTTAGCCGGGCCAGCGCCGTGCAGAGGTCCACACCATCGTCACGGCTCCATTTGAGGGCCAGGCTCAGCAGCAATTCAAGGCCCGTGGCACCGGGTTCGCTTTCTGCAAACGGCAGCGCTTTGGCGTCTTCATCGACCGGGGTGTGGTCAGACACCAGCGCGTCCACGGTACCGTCGGCCAGGGCGGCGCGCAGGGCATCCCGGTCACGCTGCTGGCGCAGAGGTGGGTTCAGGCGCATGCGGCTGTCAAAAAAGCCCATGTCAACGTCGCACAGGTGCAGGGAGTTGATGCTGACGTCACAAGTGACCGGCAGGCCTTCGGCCTTGGCCTGGCGCACCAAGGCGATGCCGGCCGCGCTGCTGATGCGGCACAGGTGAACGCGGGCCCCGGTGGCGCGGACCAATTCAAAAACCGTGTGCAGGGCGATGGTTTCAGCAGCGACGGGCACGCCCGACAGGCCCATGCGCGTGGCCAGTGGCCCGCTGGCGGCAACGCCCTGGCCCAGATGCATTTCCTGCGGCCGCAGCCACACGCCAAAACCAAAGGTGCTGGCGTATTGCAAGGCCCGCAGCATCACCAGGGTGTTGGCCAGCGGTACCTCGGCCTGGCTGAAGGCGACACAACCGGCCTGCGTCAGTGCCAGCATTTCGGTCAGCACTTCGCCCTTCAGGTTGCAGGTCAGGGCGCCCAAGGGAAACACGCGGGCGGACTGCATTTTTTCAGAGCGGAAGCGCAACATCTCAACCAGGCCCGGTTCGTCCAGCACCGGGTCGGTGTCGGGCGGGCAAACCACGCTGGTGACGCCGCCTTTGAGGGCCGCCGCCAGCTCCGTCGCCAGCATGCCGGCGTGTTCGTGGCCGGGTTCGCGCAGGCGCACGGCCAGGTCAATCAGGCCGGGCATGACGATGCAGCCGCCGGCATCGATGGTCTGGTCGGCCTGGAAGCCGGTTGCTACATTGTCAATAGCAGCTACTGCACCATTGACAAGGACAAGATCGGCTTTTTCATTGAAGTTGCGGGCCGGGTCGACGACCTGGCCGTTTTTGATCAGTAGGCTGGGATGGCTCATGGGTTTATGCCTCATTGCCGGCAACGATGCTCATGACGGCCATGCGCACCGCAATGCCGTAGGTCACCTGCGGCAGGATCACGCTTTGTGCGCCATCGACCACGGCCGAGTCGATCTCGACGCCTCGGTTGATCGGTCCGGGGTGCATCACGATGCAGTCGGGTTTGGCCAGTTGCAGTGTCTCGGGCGTCAGGCCATAACTCTTGGAAAACTCTTGCGCCGAGGGCAGCAAGGCGCCGCTCATGCGTTCGTTTTGCAGGCGCAGCATGATGACCACGTCGCAGCCGCGGATGCCTTCTTCCAGGGTGTGGCAGACCCGAACGCCCATTTGCGCCAGGTCGTACGGCACCAGGGTTTTCGGGCCGACCACCCGCACCTCGGCGCAGCCCAGGGTGGTCAGCGCATGGATGTCAGAACGCGCCACGCGCGAGTGCAACACGTCACCCACGATGGCGACGGTGAGCTTGGAGAAATCTTTTTTGTAGTGGCGGATGGTGAACATGTCCAGCAGCCCCTGCGTCGGGTGTTCATGGCGGCCGTCGCCGGCGTTGATCACGTGCACGTGCGGCGCGACATGTTGGGCGATCAGGTAAGGCGCGCCCGATTCCCCATGACGCACCACAAAAATATCGGCTGCCATGGCCGACAGGTTGGCGATGGTGTCCAGCAGGGACTCACCCTTGGAGGTTGACGATCGGGCGATGTCCAGGTTGATCACGTCGGCCGACAGCCGGGTGGCGGCAATCTCGAAGGTGGTTCGGGTGCGCGTCGAGTTTTCAAAAAACAGGTTAAAGACGCTTTTGCCGCGCAGCAAAGGCACTTTTTTGACATCGCGGTCGTTGACCGAACAGAAGTTGGCGGCGGTGTCCAGGATGTGCGTCAGCATGCTTTTGGGCAGGCCTTCAATCGACAGCAGATGGATCAGTTCACCGTTTTGATTGAGCTGGGGATTGCGTTTGTACAGCATTGCCGGGGGCGCCTATTGGGTCTTGACGTTGAAACTGAACTGGCCGGAATCATCGCGCCGCAAGGTCAGCGACTGTGATGCGGGCAGGGCCACGCGGGCCGCGCAGTAGTCGGCCTGTATGGGCAGCTCGCGGCCGCCGCGGTCCACCAGCACCGCCAGGCGCACGCAGGCCGGGCGGCCATAGTCAAACAGTTCGTTGATGACGGCGCGAAGGGTGCGCCCGGTGTACAAGACGTCGTCCAGAATCAGAATGTCGGCCCCGTTGACCTCGAACGGCAAACTGGTCTGGCCGCCGTGCGCCAGCCCGCGCTGGGCGAAGTCGTCGCGGTGCATGGAGGACGAAATGATGCCAGGTTTGCCGGGCAGGCCCAGGTCAATTTGCAACTGTTCGGCCAGCCAGGCGCCGCCCGACGTGATGCCGACCAGGCGGGTGTCGGCCCTGCGCAAATTTTGCACGCCGCGCAGAAACTCCCGGTACAGGGCCTGTGCGTCTAAAACCAATGAACTCACGGAAGACTCCTTAAAAACTGCTCAAGAATGATGCAGGCCGACGTTGCGTCGGCGTCTTTGGCGCCGCGCGACAGCGCCTCAGTGGTGCTGTAGCGCTCATCCACTTCAAACACCGGCAGCTTGAAACGGCCACGCAATTGGCGAGCAAACTTTTTGGCCGGCTGGGTGTTGTCGTTGTCTGCGCCATCCGGATGAAACGGCACACCCGTCACCAGGGCATCGGGCTGCCATTCCCGGATTTTCTCTGCGATTTTGACAAACCGTGCATCGCCCTGGGCGTGGATGCTGCCCTGTGGCTGCGCGGTTCGCAAGAGGCGGTTGCCAACGGCGACGCCGGTTCGTTTCTGACCAAAATCAAACGCCAAAAATGAGCTCAACTTCGGCACCCCAGTGGGGGGCGCAGGCGCAGCCAATGCGCTCATGCGTGCCCTGCCTCGGTCGTCAACATCCAGGCTTGCAAACCCAGCAGCAGCAAGGCCTTGTCGTAACGCTGCTCGACCGGGGTTTCAAAAATGACAGCCATGTCGGCGCAGACGGTCAGCCAGCTGTTTTCAACCAGCTCGGACTCCAACTGGCCTTGGCCCCAGGCCGAATAGCCGAGCGACACCAATACCCGGCGCGGGCCTGAGCCGCTGGACATGGCCTCCAGCACGTCTTTGGAGGTGGTCATCTCCAGTCCGCCTGGGATCGTCATGGTGGATGCGTAGACTGAGTCGTTGGGTTTGTCGGCTTCGGCAAAAATGGGTTCGTGCAGCACGAAGCCCCGTTCGGTTTGCACCGGCCCGCCTTGAAACACGGGGGCATTGACCAGGTCGTCGCGGTCAAGTGGCAGCTCGACCTTGTCAAACAGCACTTTGAGGTTGATGTCGCTGGGTTTGTTGATGACCAGGCCCAAGGCGCCGCGTTCGCTGTGTTCGCACAGGTAAATGACGCTTTTGGCGAAGCTGCTGTCCTGCAAACCCGGCATTGCAATCAAAAAATGATTCGTCAGGTTAAAGGGTGCAGAATCATTGGCCATAACTTGATTTTAACGATGAACCCGCAGCCCATGACCAGCCTTTCAACCCCGCATTCAACCTCGCATTCAACCAGCCGTGCTTCCAGCCATGGCAGTGGCGTTTCAAGCAAGCCATTCGGCACCGGCCTGATGTGGTTCCGCAGGGATTTGCGCACCGATGACAATGCGGCGCTTTTTGCGGCCCTGTCCCAATGCCAGCGCGTGCATTGCGTGTTTGTGTTCGACACCGCCATCTTGCAGGGCTTGCCCCGCGCCGACCGCCGGGTCGAGTTCATCCGGGCCTGCCTGGTCGATCTGGACGCGAGCCTGCGCCGCCTGGCAGGTCGGGCCGAGGCGGGGCTGCTGGTCTGCCATGGCGTGGCAGAGCAGGAAATCCCCCAGTTGGCGCAACAACTGGCAGTGCAGTCGGTTTTTGCCGTGCATGACTATGAACCCCTGGCCATGGCGCGTGATGCCAAAGTTCGCGGCAGCCTGGCAACGGCGGGCATTTCATTACACACCTGCAAAGACCAGGTGGTGTTTGAGGGCCGTGAGCTGCTGACGCAAAGCGGCACGCCCTACACCGTGTACACGCCGTACAAGAACGCGTGGCTGGCCAAAGTGGGTGTTCAATATCTTGCCGCACACGAGGTGCATGCCTTGGGCGATGGGTTGGTGGATCGGCCCGAACACTTGCGCCAGGGGGTGCCGACGCTGGAGGCCATTGGTTTTGAAGCGACAAATCTCAAATCCCTGAAAATCCCGGCCGGCGCGACCGGGGGCAGAAAACTTTTTGCCGATTTCTTCGACCGCATGGACGACTACCATGCCACGCGCGATTTCCCCGCCGTCAAAGGGCCGAGTTATCTGGGCGTTCATTTGCGCTTTGGCACCGTGTCCATCCGCAAGCTGGCGGGGACGGCGTTGGCGCGGTCTTTGCAGGGCAGCCAAGGTGCTTCGGTCTGGCTGAATGAACTGGTCTGGCGCGATTTTTATTTTTCGATCCTGGCCAACTTTCCCCATGTGGCCACCCGCTCTTTCAAGGGTGAGTACGACGCGATTGTTTGGGAGCGGGGCAAGCGCGCCAAAACCCTGTTTGCCGCCTGGTGCGAGGGCAAAACCGGCTATCCGCTGGTGGACGCGGCCATGGCGCAGATCAACCAGACGGGGTACATGCACAACCGCCTGCGCATGGTGGCCGGCAGTTTTTTGGTCAAGGATTTGGGAATTGACTGGCGCTGGGGCGAAAAATATTTCGCCGAACAACTCAATGATTTTGACCTGTCTGCCAACAATGGCGGCTGGCAGTGGGTGGCGTCAAGCGGTTGCGACGCGCAGCCCTATTTCCGGATTTTCAACCCCATCAGCCAGAGCAAGAAATTTGACGGCCACGGCAAATTCATCCGCCGGTATCTGCCGCAACTGGCCGCTTTGAGTGATGATGATATTCACGCGCCCTGGTTGGCGGGCCCGCTAAGCCTGACGGCAGCGGGCCTTGTGTTGGGGGAGAATTATCCGGTGCCCATTGTCTTGCATGAGGCCGCACGGGAGGCGACGTTGGCGCGTTACGCCACCGTCAAAAAGAAGCTTTGATTCAGGCCCGGCACCGGGATTTTTGGAAATTACCCCGGCGCTAAATTTCAAAAAACATAGCAAACTATGTATGACTGATAAGGACTTTCACCGGCTTTAGCCTTCAACGACGTTTTTGCAGTAATCCCGCACCAAAGTCAGCAGCTGGTCTTCTGAATAAGGTTTGCCCAGGTAGTGGTCAACGCCCAGTTCGCGGGCATGTTCGCGGTGTTTTTCAGCAATGCGCGAGGTGATCATGATGATGGGCAAGTCGCGCAACCGGGCATCTGCGCGGATGTTGCGCGCCAAATCAAAGCCGTCCATGCGGGGCATTTCAATGTCTGACAACACCACGGTGGGTTTTTCATCTTGCAAGCGCTCCAGCGCCTGAAGGCCGTCGGCGGCCATCACGACCCGATAACCCTCGCGCTTCAAAAGACGCTGCGTGACCCGGCGCACGGTGATGGAGTCGTCCACCACCATCACCAACGGGGCCTGCGTCACACCCGCCATCAAAGAGGGCATCTTGGCACCAGCGTCTTGCGTGCCTTGGGTATTGGCTGCCATGGCGGTCATCCGCAAGGCTTTGGCCTGATCGCCGTACACCGACGCCAGCGCGACCGGGTTGTAGATCAGCACCACTGCACCGGAGGCCAACACTGACATGCCGGTCAAACCCGGCAAGCGCGACAGTTGAGGCCCGAGGTTTTTGACCACCACCTCTTGGTTGCCCAAGACTTCGTCGACGTGGGCCGCCACGCGCTGGCCGGCGCTTCTGAAAATCGCCACCGGCATGTGTTTGGCGGTGGCTTCGTTGCTGTGTGACGATGCCTGCAGCAGCGCGCCGCCCCAGTAAAACGGCACTGGTTCATGGCCATAGATGAAAACACCGCTGGTGTACGCGGTTTCCAGCTCGGCGGCCGGCACACGCCGGACAATGTCAATGACGTTAGCGGGCACACCAATGGCCAGTTCACCCAGACGCAGCATGACGACATGGGTCACCGCAGTGGTCAAGGGCAGCACCAGCTTGAAGCGGGTGCTTCTGCCGCGTTCTGTGGTGGTCTCAATGCGCCCGCCCAGCGCATTCATTTCGGTGCGCACCACGTCCATGCCAACGCCCCGGCCGGACAATTCGGTAACTGCTGCGGCGGTTGAAAAACCGGGCAGAAAAATCAAGTTGGCGGCATCGGCATCGGACAGGGCATGGGCGTCAGCGGCAACGCCGCTTGAAACGGCTTTGTCCCGAATGCGTTGCAAGTCCAGGCCCGCGCCGTCATCGGAGAAGGTGACGGACAGTTCATTGCTTTGATGCTCAAGCGATATGGTGATGGCGCCCGCTGCGGGTTTGCCCGCCAGCAGCCGTTGTGGCGCTGGCTCAATGCCATGGGCCACCGCATTGCGCAGCAGGTGCTCAAAAGCGGGTGCCATGCGTTCAAGCACGCCACGGTCAATGTCCATCGAGCCGCCGTTGATGTCCAGTTTGACCTGTTTGCCGGCGTCTTTGCCGGCCTGCCGTACGACACCATAAAGCCGATCCGAGATGCCTTCAAACTCAACCATGCGCGTGCGCAGCAGATCTCGCTGCAATTCCCGCGCTTGTCGTGCTTGGGCAATCAGGTCGTCTTCGGTGCCCTCCACCGAGCGTTGCAAATTGCGCTGCACCGTGGCCACGTCATTGACGGATTCAGCCATCATGCGGGTCAATTCCTGCACCCGGGTAAAGCGGTCAAATTCAAGCGGATCAAACTGCTGCGAGGTCTCTTTGGCCAAGGCCATGCGCGACTGCATTTGGGACTCGGCCTGAACTTCAATATCGCGCAATTGAAGGCGCAGACGATCCAGGTTACCGGTTAAATCAACCAAAGAACTGCGCAGTTGGTTCATCCGGGCTTCGAGCCGAGAGCGGGTAATGATGACTTCACCGGCCTGGTTGACCAACCGGTCCAGCAGTTGGGATCGCACCCGCACGGTCTGAGAGCCGGCCTGCCGCGCGGGCATTGGTGCTGCCAGTGTTGGTGCCATGCCACGTACTGGCGGCGACGTGGGCAAGGCGGCAATGGCAAGGGGGTCTGGGTCGGCGGCTAAGCCCTCGTCGATGGCTAGTTTCGCCAATTCTGGCAGCACCAAAGCCTGTGGCGGGCCAGCCCGCAGGGCGTCAAAATTGCCTTGAATGCTGTCAAATCGGGTCAGCAGAGATTCAATCTGGGGGGCCTCAAGAGATTCGGTGCCAAGTTGCTCGATCGCCGACTCAACCCGGTGGGTCATTTCGCCCAGGCGCATGGCGCCTGCCAGCCGTGCGCTGCCTTTGAGCGTGTGCAACACGCGCAAGGCTTCGCCTCTGGCACCGAGATTTTCAGGGCGCGCTGACCATTGACGCAAAGCGCCGCCAAGCTGAGGCAACAACTCCAGCGCTTCTTCTTCAAATATTGGGAACAAGTCGGCGTCAAGTGAATCGTTGAGGTCGATGTCGTCGTCCGCATCAAGCACAGCGCGCGCTAGAGTTGGGAGGGTCAGCGTCGCGGCGGGCAACGCAGCCTGCGCGTGGTGCACGGCAGGATCAGCGGCAGGCGGCGGGCTGGGGCGGGCGGTATCGTGGCGCAGCACAATCATGCTGGCCGCCGCAGCAGCAGCCGCGGCGGCCGCGGCTGTCACTGTCCAGGAGGCGGGCTCTGGTTCAGGTTCAGCATTGGCAATAACCGGCGGCAGTGGCTCAATCGGCGCGAGACCGGCATCGGCAAGGGCTCGCACGGATGGGGGTGGGGCCGATTCAAACACCGAGGGCAAGTCAATCGACTGGGAGAAATCAAGCGACTCCAAGGTGACGTCTGAACTGGCCGCAAATTCGGCCTCAACGACGCCCTGCAAGGCGGTGAGAACCCGGCGGTCGGGATCCTTGAGGAATCCGGCCGCGAACTGGTGCAGCAGATGCCGGATTTCTTCTGCGGCTTCATTGAACGACTTGGCGTGAGCTGTTTCACCCCGCCCGTGCAATTGAACGTGCTGCATGGCCTGTTCCAGCCAGCGGGCAATATCAGACAGCGCAGTGAATCCGACGGTTGCGGAACTTCCGGACAAGGAGTGCGCCAATGCTATGCATGAATCCGGCAACATCTGGTGCAGTTCAAGCGCCCATTCGCCCAATTCAGTCTGCAGGCGGCGGGACCATTCGTCGGCTTCATTGAGAAAGACGTTGTAGAGTGGAATGTCAATGCGAAGAGACCCGATGACCCGCACGGATTCTTCGGGTACGCCGTCAGCCGCAGCGCCATGGAAGTTGCTCGCTTGGCTTGAGACCGCTTCAATGGGCTCAATTGCCGGGCTGCTTGTCAGGTCAATGCCTGCCTGGTCTGGAAACACCGTCTCAATGTCTTGTGCTGACAAATCCAGCATGTCCATCGGTTCAGATGGGGACGCATCAGGTGCCGCCGATGAGAAGGTTAACGCGTCGTCGGGGGTGGAGGCTGCAAATGTAGTTGCGGCAAATTCAACGGCAAGCGGTTCGGCACCAAAATCAAAATCGTCCAAGCCCGAGTCAGCGAATGCTTTGGGAGCCGCAGAATTTTGAAACGGGGGGCCACCTTGGGCCTTGTCATTCGCTCGGTCAACTAGAAAATTGGTGGCTTGAAATTCCGGACTGACAACGGTGTCCAACGTAGCGTCGTGGATCGAAGTTGCCATGAATTGTGGCAGTACCGAGGGCGTCTGCAAATCCAGGTCAGTTGCTGCAAGATCCATTGGTAATTCAGTCGCCATTGGGTCGGGATGAACGGTCAATGTCGTTCCCTCGTCAACCTCAATCGCCGCAAGGGGCAATTCGATTTTTGGCTGTGCCTGTGGCGTGAAGCCCGGATAGTTCAGCACTGTCAACTGCCCGTTCAATCGCAGCGCGTCAGCCGCTTGACGGAAGGCATTTGAACGCCACTCGGCATCAGTACGTGCGGCAATGTGGCCAACCCAAACTCCAAAGCCGGTCATGGCCTGCTCGGAGAGTGTCACCAATTCGCCGCTGGCGGGTTTTTGTTCTGCGAGCCAGGCGTTGAGCAATTGTTCCATTGACCAGGCGGCCTCGCCGAACTCGTTCAGGCCCACCATGCGTGAACTGCCTTTGAGCGTGTGGAACGCCCGCCTCAACGTGGTTTGATCGGCCAGGTTTGAGGGGTCGTGGCGCAAGGCTTCAACCGCAGCCAAGCCGTTTTGCACCACTTCGGCGGCTTCTTCCAAAAAGATATCGCGGATTTCGGCCTCGTCGTCGTCCAGGGGGACTGCTACGGGCGTAGACACAGGAACAGAAACTGGCAGGCTGGCAGCCGTCGCAAGGTCGTTGGCATTGGTGGCTGGCACCGGAAGCGGAACCGCGGTCAAGCTTGCAATGGCCATCGTCGCCGCTTGGGGCGCGACAGCGTTTGGCTCCTCTAGAGCAGAATGCGCTGGGGCCGGATTGGTTGCAGCCTGCCCTGGTCGCGGGATCGACAAGGCCGGTAACGGTGACTGTCCCTGTGCAGCAGCGGGCCCGGCTTGAATTGGTTCTATGGGTTGATTGACTTGGGCAGGTGCTATTTTTTCGCGCCCCATGACCGGCTTGAATTCACCCACCGCATCGTCATAAACGAAAAGCTTTTTCGCCATTGCACGCTGGTAGCTCAGCATGTCTATCAAAAATCCCAGGGCACCGATGCTGCTGCCCAGCTTTTCAAAACCCGCGCTGCCGCGTGCCGTGACGTCATCGACCAGCAGTTTTTCTACCGAATCTCGCATCCTAAGCATGGCGGTTGAGGCCTGATCCAACCCCAACACCGAAAACACGCCGCGCATTTGGGCCAATTTGCTGGGCACTTCCTGTACCGGAGATTTGTCTTTGGGATTGCGAAAAAACTGGTCCAGTGATTTTTCGATTTCCCCCAGCGTGGTGCGCAATTCATCGACTACGCTACCCATGGTCTGCCGGTCGCTGACGCGCCGGTACAAGTCTTCCATCCAGCTTTCCAGCGGCTCCGATTGCCCGCCGGCGCTGACGTGTTCCAGCCGTTGCGCCAGCCGCAAGCTGCGCGCCGCCATGTCGGACTCGGTCGGATCCAGGTCATCATAGGCCGCTTCCAGATACAAAACGGCGGTCGCCACCTCCATGGCAATGGGCGTGGAAGGCGGTTCGCCAGAGCGAACCGTGACGTCAATGGCACGGGTCAGAGCGCGAGCCAAGTCGCCGCTTTCTGGATGCAATTTCAAGACGGAGTCGGCAATGCCGACAAATTGGTCGGCGATCACTTTGAGGCGGTTGGTGTCGCCCCCGGCAAGCGCAGACCAGGTTTCAGTGGCAGTGGCAATGCGCTTGCGCGCCTGTACCAGAACCGCAGGGTCAAACCGCCCAAACTGGGGCATTTCGTAATTGAACGGCTTGGTCTGCGTCAGGTGATAGGCATTCCTTACCGCATTTAAAACTGGCGCATCACTGGCCGGGGCAGGGTCTGCCTGGGAACAAAAAAACAGCAGGTCTTGCGCAAGGCGGTCAGAAACCGTCAATTCGCCTTTAGCCAAGCTTGCGTATTGCATCAGAACCCTGGAAGCACTGCGCTTGGCGTACACGTCGTTTGGGCAAAGGCGCTTGGCGGTGGCTTCAAAAAAAGCAGCACAAATCTTCCAGAACACGCGCGGCTGCAGGGCGGCTTGAGACTGGGCCAGGCCTAGGGCCAAGTCTCTCAATACGGCTGCCGCATTTGCGTCGCCGGTTTTCACCAAAGTCAGCACGGCCTGATCCAGCCGGGCGCGGACTTCAGGGGCGTAGGACAGTGCAATCACTGGGACTGCAAGCGGGGCATCGACCCAGCTCCAGTCCAGTGGCCACAGGTCTGCTGGATGCACCCGTTCACCGCCGACCATATCCAGGACGTCGCGGTATTGGGGGAACAAGGCAACCGGAGACGCGGTTTTGCCTTTGAGCACGCCCTCCAGGTACTCGGCCAGCGCAAAACTTGCGCGTTCCATTTTGGTGGCGGCGTCGTCGCTGCAAAGCTCTGGGCGCAGGATGAATTTTTGGGCTAGCGCCTCCATGGCACGCAGTACTCTGGCCTGTGCGCTGAATCCGACCATTTCAAGGGCGCCGACGGCCTGGTGCAATTGCTGGCGGGCAATGCGAAGCTGGCTGGCGTCCAGTTCAGCCAGGTCTGATCCACGCGCGAGTTCAGCGTCACGCACGAAGCGCCGCATGGCCTTGGTTGCGCCATCCAGGGATTTTTTTAGCTCTTCGAGCACCCAGGCCAATGGCCCAAGGTCATTCTCTGTCAGGTCGGTCTCGCCAAGGGTGGCTTCGTTCGTTTGCATGGACTCGTGCGCTCCTGCGATGGACTGGGTCGGGGCGATTTGGGTGGGACTTCTGCGTAACACCGAAATCAGGCGATCTTGAACCGTGCGACGGACTGACTAAGCTCTTCGGCCATTTTTGACAACTCCCGCACCTGCGAGGCAGTCGCCTTGGTGCCTTCTCCGGTCTGCTCCGTCACCGCAAAGATGTGCTGAATATTTTCGGCAACGGCATTGGCCAGGTTGGCCTCACGCGAAGTTGAATTTGAAATGTGCTGGATCAGTTCAGCCAGACGACGTGACACCTGGTCGATTTCTGTCAGGGCCGTGCCTGCGTTGTCGGACAGTTTGGCCCCTTCAACCACACCCTGGGTGGAGCGTTCCATAGCCGCCACGGCATCTTGCGTGTCGGTCTGAATTGCCTTGACGAGTGCCGAGATCTGGCGCGTTGCATCGGCTGAGCGTTCGGCCAGCCGCTGCACCTCTTCGGCCACCACGGAGAAACCGCGTCCAGCCTCGCCAGCTGACGCCGCCTGGATTGCCGCGTTCAGGGCCAGTACGTTGGTCTGCTCGGTGATGTCTGAAATCAGTTCGGTGATTTCACCAATCTCCTGCGACGATTCACCAAGGCGCTTGATGCGTTTGGACGTGTCCTGAATCTGGTCGCGGATCGTGTTCATGCCGCCAATCGCGTTTTGCACGGCTTGCAGCCCAACTTCTGCCGCGCTGAGCGACTGGCGCGCGACGGTTGCTGATTCTTGTGCCTGGCTGGAGACATCATTGATGCGGCTTGCCATGTCCAGAACCGATTTCCCGGTCTCCCGGATTTCGTGGAGCTGCTCGTTTGACGCCGCCAGAAGTTCGGTGGATGCTGCATCCACTTCTGACGTTGTCTGGGTCACTCTTGCGGCTGTACCCTGCACGTTGGACACCAGTGTGCGAAGTTCTTCAATGGTGTAATTCACCGAGTCAGCGATGGCTCCGGTGATGTCTTCGGTCACCGTGGCTTCTTGCGTCAAGTCGCCTTCAGCGACCGATTGCAGCTCGTTCATCAGCCTCAGAATGGCGGCCTGGTTGGCGTCGTTGACGCGTTTAGCCTCTTGCTCCTGGCGCATGGCGTCCTGGCGTTGGGTTTCAGCCATGGTCTGGCGTTTACGACCGTCCAGCAACTGAACTTGCGCCAGCCCCCAAGCGCTGAAAAGCGCGACCAATGCGGCCAGAACCAGGACGATCAAGGACACACTGCCCAGGCCAGCACGGCTCGACAGTTTGACTTGTAGCGCCTCCAGGCTGCGACGCAGTGGCTCGCTGTCTGCAATGATGGTGGTTTGGGCCTCGCGGGCAGAGACCATGCCCTGCAGATTGCCCAGAATGGCACCCGCTTGCACCCGGGTCTGTTCGTACATTTTGATCAAGGCTTCAAGTTGCTCGCGCGTCGCCGGGTCCCTGGTGGCGACCAGTTTCAATTCAGCGCTCCCTTGCAGCAAACCGGTCGAAATTTCCTTGAATGCGTTCAAATCCTTGCCAAGCAAAAACACGGCCTCAGCACCCACGCCTTCAGCCGTCAGGAATTCATTGGACGATTTGCCAATGCGTTGGGTCAGCATCACCAATTGGCCGGATGCCGATATCTCAGCCGCGCCGGCGTTTTGTTGCAGCTTCAGGGATGACACGGCCTCGGCGATTTCAAGCAGGTCTGAGGACTGGCGGTTGATCTGGCGCAACGCCTGGTTGATTTGCGTCAGCACTTTTTGCTGTGACAGGATGGTGATCGACCCTTTTTCAGCTTTGTCAACCATGGGTATGATTTGGGCAAATTCGCCGTCAAAATCCGAACCCATAGCGGAGAGGTTAAGGTCGCTGTCGCCATTTTTCAGGCCACGCACCGCTTTTGCCAGCGCATCGGCGCTTTCTTTCATGTCCGGGAAAGCCTGTTGGCCACCCACCAGCGCCTGAGAGGTTGACTTTGCAAGTCGTTGTGATTGCATCAGGGATTGACCCGTTGCGCCGAGTTGTTGCGCGACTTTGTTGGCCTGGTTCAACGCGACAAAAGTGACGATTGCGAACACCAAAAGCGCAAGCGCCAGCAGGATAAACAGCAGCTTTTGGTGTTGCGCGACGGTGCGGCTGCCCAAAACTGGCAGGGTGATCTGGTCGAGCGGTTCAGGCGTTTTCACCGCAACAGAAGTCCGATCGGCCTCGGGCGCGAAGTCGACTTTGGGGTGCGCTTTTGGCGCGTCCAGTTCAGGCAGGCCCATAGCCGCCGTGTCGTTCACCGACTGTTCTATCGTGGACGGGTCAAGCGAGGGGTCCGGTGTGGCCAGGCTTAGAGCCGCTTCTTGCTGGATGTCTTGTGGCTTTTTAGAAAACAGATTCTTGAGTGAGTTGACTACAGACATGGTGTGGCCTTTTTCAAATTGACTTGGGCGCGCTGGCAATCAGGCGCTGATGCTTAAAAACAAGGGTGTTTGGGACAGGGATTGCAGATTAATTTCTTGCCAGGCAAGCCCGTTTGAATCTGTATAGCGATTACCAAAATAAGGCGGCGCGTCCACAGCAGGCGGCGCTGACTGGACAAAAGCGTCGGCGTTGCGCAAGCCTGACAGCGCATCGACCATCAAGGCGCAATTGACATCCAGCGCCGAATGCAATGTCACCACACTGGCCTCGGACAGCGCTTGCTCCGTCCGGTGCGTCCTTGGCCCGTTGGAGATGAATGCGGCGAGATCGACCACGCCAAACAAGCCGCCACGCAAATTCACCACACCGTTAAACCAGTGGTGGCAATAGGGCACCGGCTGTATTTGGCCCAGCGGGAAAATTTCTCCCGATTGAACCAATGGGAAAAGGTAATGGCCATCACCCGCCGTGACTGCCAGCCATGAGATCGCGACACCTTCCGTGCGGGCGGCCTGAAGGCGGGCGGCGAGTCGGGTCTGGAGTTCTCTGAGCGCTGCGCGACGTGTTGCCATGGGTCAAATGTTCAGGTTCGATCCGGTTTCAGCCCAAGGCCTTGATTTTTGCAAACAATTCGGGCGCGTTGACCGGTTTGGTGATGTAATCCCGCGCACCCTGGCGCATGCCCCAGACCCGGTCGGTCTCTAGGTTTTTGCTCGTGCACATGATGATGGGTATGGCCGCGTATTCTGGTGTGCGGCTGATTGCGCGCGTGAGCTGGAAACCGTTTTGGCCGGGCATGACGACATCCATCAAAATAAGGTCAGGTTTTTCTTCAGCCAGCCGTTTGAAGGCCTCATCGGCACCCTGGGCAGTACGAACCGCCATGCCATTGGTGGTCAGCAAATCCGTCAGGTACATCAGTTCGGTTTTGGAGTCGTCAACTATCAGGACTTTTTGAATCGTCATCAGGTTTCCCCTTGCAAAATGGAGCCAAATTGCTGAACCGCCAGCAACAACTGGTCTTTTGTGAATGGTTTCGTCAGGTAATCCTGCGCACCGACCATGCGCCCCCGCGCCTTGTCAAAAACGCCATCTTTGGATGACAACATGATGACCGGAACCCGCGTAAATTTTGCGTTCCGCTTGATGATTGCGCAAGTCTGGTAGCCATCCAGCCTGGGCATGAGGATGTCGCAAAAAATGAGATGGGGCTGATAGTCGTTGACTTTGGCCAAGGCGTCGAAGCCATCCTCGGCCAGCAAGACCTCGTGACCGCCCTGCTTGAGAAAAATCTCGGCACTTCGACGTATCGTGTTGCTGTCGTCAATGACCAGCACTTTGAAAGTAGATCCAGTGGCATTCACAAAACAGGACTCCTCATCCTTGGCTTCATTTGACGGTTTTGCACCAGGTCAACGGAAGAAATCAAATTTGGACCATCTCGAAATCTTCTTTGCGGGCACCGCACTCGGGGCAAGTCCAGTTCATGGGCACGTCACGCCAAAGCGTGCCTGGGGCGATGCCATGGTCGGGTGCACCTTCGTCTTCGTCATAAATCCACCCGCAAATCAGACACATCCAGGTTTTAGTATCAAGCACAGCTTATAGGGCCTTCGAATAGAATACAAACATTGTATAGAGCGGATGCTTTGCTGTGGAGCTTAAAGCAACGTATGCTATCAATTTTATACTGTAAAACAGCCGCAACCGTCTTGGCGCACCTGCTTCATTCCAATTTGGCCTGCCTACTGCGCGCGCTTCACCCCACCCTGGTTGCCATCGTGCCTGGCCTTGCCCGACCTCATGCCTGACAACCTGCCCGAGGAAGACAGTGGCGATGTGCTGCGCCCGGCGTGTGTCATGGTGTTCAACGCCAGCGACCCCAGTGGCGCGGGGGGCCTCTCGGGTGACATCACTGCCGTCGCCTCAGTTGGCGCCCACGCGCTGCCAGTCGTCACTGGGGCCTATGCCCGTGACACCGCCGAGGTTGTCAACCATTTTTGTTTTGACGACGAAGTCGTTGCCGAACAGGCCCGCACGATTCTGGAGGATGTCGAGGTGCAGGTCTTCAAGGTCGGTTTTGCGGGTTCGCCCGAAAATTTGAGCGTCATCGCCGCCATTGCCAGCGATTACGACGATGTCCCGCTCGTGGCGTACATGCCCAACCTGGCCTGGTGGACAGAACCGCAAATCGACGCTTACCAGGATGCATTCACCGAGCTGCTGTTGCCACAAACCACAGTGTTGGTAGGAAACCACAGTACCCTGCGGCGCTGGCTGCTGCCTGACTGGAATGGTGACAAAAACCCGACGGCGCGCGACATCGCACGGGCCGCCCACGAACACGGCGTGGCCTACACCCTGGTCACTGGCATCCCATTGCCAGACCAATTCATTGACAACGCGCTGGCCTCTCCCCACGCGGTTCTGGCCAGCGCGAAGTTTGAACGTTTTGAAGCGGTTTTTTCGGGGGCTGGCGATACTTTGAGCGCGGCGCTGGCCGCTGAGCTGGCCAGCGGCACCGTCTTGCCTGAGGCAGTGACAGAGGCTTTGGGTTATCTGGACCAAAGCTTGAACGCAGGTTTCAGGCCCGGCATGGGGCACGCCATTCCCGATCGCCTGTTCTGGGCCCAACCGGACAATGATGACGAAAGCGGCGAAAAACCAGGCCAACCAGATGACGACTCGTCGGCCAGCAGCCTGTTTTTTGATTTTCCTGCTCATGACACCAAACACTAAACTTCCGCCGGCATGACTGCTCCACTTGACCTCAACCAAAACCTGTTTGAACGTGCCTGCGCCGTTATCCCGGGAGGCGTCAATTCGCCCGTGCGGGCCTTTAAGGCTGTTGGGGGCACGCCCCGGTTTGTCGCGAGGGCGCACGGGGCCTATTTGTGGGATGCCAACGGCCAGCGCTACACCGACTACATCGGCTCCTGGGGGCCGATGATTCTGGGCCACGGCAACGCGGTGGTTCTTGAAGCAGTGCAAAAAGCCGCTTTGGACGGTTTTTCTTTTGGTGCGCCGACCGAACGCGAGGTTGAACTGGCCGAAGAAATTCTCAAACTGGTGCCGAGCATGGACATGGTTCGCTTGGTCAGTTCCGGCACCGAAGCTGGCATGAGCGCCATTCGGCTGGCGCGCGGCGCCACAGGACGCAGCAAGTTCATCAAGTTTGAAGGGTGTTACCACGGCCATGCGGATGCCTTGCTGGTCAAGGCCGGCTCCGGTTTGGCCACCTTTGGAAACCCCACCAGCGCCGGCGTGCCGCCCCAGGTGGTGGCGGATACGCTGGTATTGGAATACAACAATGTCGTCCAGCTGGAAGAGGCATTTGCGCTGTACGGCCCGCAGCTTGCCTGCCTCATCATTGAGCCGATTGCCGGCAACATGAACTTTGTGCGCGCCAGCCTTCCCTTCATGCAACGTTGCCGCGAGTTGTGCAGCCAGCATGGCGCATTGCTGGTGTTCGACGAAGTCATGACGGGTTGCCGCGTTGCCTTGGGCGGTGCCCAGTCGGTTTACGCGCTCTGCATCCCTGGTTTTGCGCCGGACATCACGGTGCTGGGCAAGGTGATTGGCGGCGGCATGCCGCTGGCTGCGTTTGGCGGCAAACGCGCCGTGATGGCGCAACTCGCGCCCCTGGGGCCGGTCTACCAGGCCGGCACTCTGTCAGGCAACCCGGTTGCCACGGCCTGCGGGCTGGCCACTCTGCGCGAGATCCAGAAGCCTGGTTTTTTTGATGACTTGTCGCGCAAGACCCGAGCCCTGGTCAGTGGCCTGCAAGGCGCTGCAAATGCGGCTGGCGTGCCTTTTTGCGGCGATTCCGAAGGCGGCATGTTCGGGTTTTTTCTGCTGGCGCAATTGCCACAAAATTACAGCCAAGTCATGCAGACGGACAGCCGGCGCTTCAACCAGCTGTTTCACGGCTTGCTGGCGCGCCAGGTGTACATCGCCCCTGCTCTTTATGAGGCCGGTTTTGTCAGTGCAGCCCACACTGACGATGATATTGCGGCGACAGTGGCGGCGGCCAGTGAAGTTTTCAGATTGCTATAAAATAGATATCTAGCTATTGAGACCCCATTGGAACTTGCGGCCTATTTTTCAGATAAACACTAAAAAGGCCCCGAATTCAACGGGCTGGCAGGTGGAGCGCGGCTTGCATGAGCTTGAATTTGTAACCCCAGCTTTACCATTGCTTTATTGAATTTGCCAACCAAACCCCCTAAACTGACGGCGTGAACGAACACCAGGAGTTATCAATGACCTACCGCAGACTTCCCAACAACGTCAAAATCTCGCTTGCCCTAGCTGTCCTGGCCAGTGGTGGCACTGCCGCACTGGCCCAAGAGCAAGGGCGCGTGATTTCTTCCACGCCCCTGATTGCCCAAGTAGGCGTGCCGCGCCAGGTCTGTTCGCAATCACAGGTGCAGGTGCAGGCCCCCAAATCGGGCGCTGGTGCCTTGATGGGCGCGATTGCCGGCGGAGCCATTGGCAGCAATCTGGGAGGTGGTGACGGGCGCTTGATCGCCTCGGCCATCGGTCTGATGGGCGGTGCCATTTTGGGCGACCGCCTTGAGGGTGCCAGTCCGGCCCAAACCCAGACGGTGCAAAACTGCACAAACCAGACTTTTTACGAAAACCGCACCACCGGTTATAACGTGGTGTATGAATTCAATGGCAAGCAGTACACGGTGCAAATGCCGCAAGATCCGGGACCTTTTGTCATCCTGCAAGTGACCCCGGTCGGCGTACCTGCGGCGCCAATCGCGCAGCCGACGCCGGCCATGCAGGTGTTACCTGACGGCTCGCAACCGATGCTGATTCAGGGCGGCCAGCCGCAAGCTGTCGTGACACAAATCATGGTGCCGCCGGTGATCGTTGCCGCAGCCCCGACCGTGGTTTATGCGTATCCGGGTTATTACGCCCGGCCCTACTACCCGCCCGTCGGTTTGAACTTCAACCTCGGTTGGGGTGGGCAGCGTCGCCATTGGCGTTGAGGGCCCTCCCGCCCTCGGTTGCAACGTCGAGCCGTTTAATCAGTGCCTGAAATGCCGCACGCCGCTGAACACCATGGCCACACCACGTTCATCGGCGGCGCTGATGACTTCCGCGTCACGCAGCGAGCCTCCCGGTTGAATGACGCAGCTGGCCCCCGCATCAATCACCATATCCAGCCCGTCACGGAACGGGAAAAACGCATCGCTGGCGGCGGCTGACCCATTCAGCGACAAGCCCGCATGCCCAGCTTTGATGCTGGCGATCTGGCCCGAATCAATTCGGTTCATCTGGCCAGCGCCCACACCCAGCGTCATGCCGTCTTTGCAAAACACGATGGCGTTGCTTTTAACGTATTTGGCAACCTTCCAGGCGAACAACAAATCCTGCAATTGTTCAGGTGTTGGCTGGCGTTGGGTGACCACTTTCAGGTCAGCCAGTGACAGCTCGTGGTTGTCGGCGGTTTGCATCAAGATGCCCGAGCCGACGCGTTTGACGTCGACCGCGTTCTGGCCCCGGTCCCAGGCGCTGGCACCACCTGTGGGCAAGGCAATCTTGAGAATGCGCACATTGGGTTTTGCCTTGAACACCGCAAGCGCGTCGTCGCTGAAATCAGGGGCCATCAGTACTTCGACAAACTGTCGGGCGACCGCCTTGGCCGCCTCGCTGCCAACGCGGGTGTTAAAAGCGATGATGCCGCCAAACGCCGAGGTCGGGTCGGTCTTGAGCGCTTTGGCATAGGCCTCCAACGGATCGGCACCGACCGCCACGCCGCAGGGGTTGGCGTGTTTCACGATCACGCAGGCGGGTTCTTTGAACGACTTCACGCATTCCCACGCGGCATCGGCGTCGGCAATGTTGTTGTAGCTGAGTTCTTTGCCCTGCAATTGCACAGCCGTCACCAATGAGCCGGGCGCTGGGTGCAAGTCGCGGTAAAACGCGGCCTGCTGGTGCGGGTTTTCGCCGTACCGCAAGTCTTGCAGCTTGACGAAACGGCCGTTAGACTGCGCCGGAAACATCATGTGGCTGGCGAGGCCATCGTCAGCCATTTGGATGCCCGACAGGTAGTCCGAGATCGCCCCGTCATACTGGCTGATGCGGTTGAAGGCGGCGACTGACAGTGAGAATTTTGTTTTTTGGCTGACCTGGCCCGTGGCCGTCAATTCTCCCAAAACTGTAGCGTACTGTGAAGATTCTGTAAGGACTGCCACGTCTTTCCAGTTCTTGGCTGCGCTTCGGACCATGGCCGGGCCGCCAATGTCGATGTTCTCGATGGCGTCTTCTAAAGTGCAGCCGGCTTTGGCCACGGTGGCCTCAAAGGGGTAGAGGTTGACGACCAGCAGGTCAATCGCCTCAATGCCATGGGCGCTGATGGCGGCCATGTGTTCGGGCAGGTCGCGCCGCGCCAGCAAGCCGCCGTGTACTTTGGGATGCAGGGTTTTGACGCGGCCATCGAGCATTTCAGGAAAGCCGGTGTGGTCGGCCACTTCAGTCACCGGCAGGCCGCCTTCAGCCAGCAGTTTGGCCGTGCCGCCGGTCGAGAGCAGCTTGATGTTGAGGGCGTGCAGGCCTTTGGCCAGTTCGAGGATTCCGGTTTTGTCAGAGACGGAGAGCAATGCGTACATGGGGATTTATTTGAGAAGCTTGTGTTCGGCGAGTTTTTTCCGCAGGGTATTGCGGTTGAGGCCAAGCCATTCGGCGCATCTGGACTGATTGCCGCGCGCATGTTGCATCACCACTTCGAGCAGGGGTTTTTCAACAATGCCGACCATCATCTCGTACAGGTTGTCCGGCGCCGTGCCGCGCAGGTCCTTGAAGTAAAACTCCAGGCTGCTGCGCACGCTGTCTTCAATCTGCTTTTTGCTCATGCCAGGCTCGCTGGGGTCATTGCGGGGCGCACTGGCGTTGCGCTTGGCCTGTCGCAGGCATTCAAATGGGTCATGTCACTTTGCTCCTCGTTGTTGTCTCTGTCAGTTGCATCGGCCGCGCCGGGGATGCGGTCCCTGCTGCGACCCAACACATCAAAAAAATCAGCCACCGCATTGATTTGCGCGTCAGGCGTTTCGATTTGGTTCATGCGCTCCCGGAATGCCTCGCCGCCGGGCAGGACGCGCACATACCAGCCAATGTGTTTGCGGGCGCTGCGCACGCCAATGAACTCTCCGTACAAGTCGTAGTGGTCGTGCAGGTGCTCGAGCAGCAGGCGCTTGACGTCAGCCACCAAGGGCGGCGCAAGCTGCGTGCCAGTCGCCAGAAAATGCGCGATCTCCCAGAATATCCAGGGCCGACCTTGGGCGGCACGGCCCACCATCACTGCGTCGGCCCCCGTTTTGGCCAGCACCGCACGCGCTTTTTCGGGCGAGCTGATGTCGCCATTCGCGACCACCGGAATGTGCAGTGCGGCTTTGATGGCCGCGATGGTGTCGTATTCGGCCTGGCCTTTATAGCCCTGCTCGCGAGTGCGGCCGTGCACGGTGACCATCTGCACGCCCGCGTTTTGCGCCGCCAGCGCAATACGGGGCGCGTTCTTGTTGTGCTGGTGCCAGCCGGTGCGCATTTTCAGAGTCACGGGCACGCCGCGCGGCTCACAGGCCTTTACCACCGCGTCGATGATGTCCAGCGCCAGCGGCTCGTTTTGCATCAAGGCCGACCCAGCCCATTTGTTGCAGACCTTTTTGGCCGGGCAACCCATGTTGATGTCGATGATCTGGGCGCCCCGGTCTATGTTGTAGGCCGCGGCCTCGGCCATCATCGCCGCGTCAGTGCCGGCGATTTGCACCGCAATCGGGCCAGGTTCGCCATCGTGATTGGCCCGGCGCGAGGTCTTGAGCGTGTTCCACAGGTCTTTGCGCGACGTCACCATTTCACTCACGGCATATCCCGCGCCCAGTTTTTTGCACAACATGCGAAAGGGTCGGTCGGTGACTCCTGCCATGGGCGCCACAAACAGGGTGTTTGCGAGTGTGAAAGGGCCGATGTTCATGCGGTGAAGAAGCTCAAAAATAGCAAATCAAGAAATAAGGTGGCGCGGATCCAGCAAAGCGGGAGCAAATCACAAACAAAGCATGAAACGGCAAGATTGGGCTGGTTTTGAGCCGGTGAAAAAGAGGTAACGACTAAGCTGGAAAACTTGACGTTACAACAAGCAGGCACACCCGGCAAGGGGCATTTTACCTGCCCATTATTTCAGCAAATGTGAAAAATTTGTCAGTGACTTGTAAGCTAATTCACGAACTGAACAAAAAGTTCATCACATCGCCATCCTTGACGACGTATTCCTTGCCTTCGGCCCGCATCTTGCCCGCGTCTTTGGCGCCTTGTTCACCCTTGAAGTTGATGAAGTCGTCAAACGCAATGGTCTGGGCGCGGATGTAACCTTTTTCGAAATCGGTGTGGATCACCCCCGCCGCCTGCGGGCCGGTGTCCCCGACGTGAACGGTCCAGGCGCGCACCTCTTTGACACCCGCTGTGAAGTAGGTTTGCAACCCCAGCAGTTTGTAGGCCGAGCGGATCAGGCGGTTCAACCCTGGCTCGGTTTGACCTAGCTCCTCCAAAAACATCTGGCGGTCTTCGTCGCCCATTTCGGCCATCTCGGCCTCCATCTTGGCGCTGATCGCCACCACTGGCGCGTTCTGCAGGGCCGCGTAGGTTTTCAGGCGATCCAGAAACGGGTTGTTCTCGAAACCATCTTCCGCCACGTTGGCCACAAACATGGCGGGTTTGGCGGTGATCAAAAAGAACTGCTTCAACAGCGGCTGCTCTTCTTTGCTCCAGTCGAGGGTGCGCACCGGCTTGACCTCGTTCAAGGCCGCCTGACATTTCTCCAGAATGGCCACCAGTTTGATGGATTCCTTGTCCCCCGAGCGAGCCGTTTTGGTCACCCGGTGCAGGGCTTTCTCAACGGCCGACAGGTCGGCCAGGCACAACTCGGTCTGGATCACTTCAATGTCGGAAATCGGGTCTACTTTGCCCGCGACGTGGATCACGTTGTCGTCTTCAAAACAGCGCACCACGTTGATGGTGGCATCGGTCTCGCGGATATGGGCCAAAAATTTGTTGCCCAGGCCCTCGCCGGTGCTGGCGCCCGCCACCAGACCGGCGATGTCGACAAACTCGACGATGGCGGGCACCACACGCTCGGGTTTGACGATGAGGGCGAGCTGGTCCAAACGAGGGTCGGGCAGCTCCACGATGCCGACATTGGGCTCGATTGTGCAAAACGGGTAGTTTTCAGCGGCAATGCCGGCCTTGGTCAAGGCGTTGAACAGGGTGGATTTCCCTACATTTGGCAAACCGACGATGCCACACTTTAAACTCATGCCAACCCCCAATCAAGAACCAAAAAACCGCCAAAACAAGGGGGTGAAGTGTAAGGCATCAAAAATCGTAGTCTCCGCTGACGGCCTGGCCCACGCGCAGGGTGGCACCGATGCCCTTGCTGATGATCGCGTTCATGCCAAAAGTGACGGCACCGTTCATGCTGGCATTGGCGCGGTAGGCTTGCAGGATGTCGTTCACCTCGGGGCTGGGAATGCCTGTGGCTGGATCCACATTCGGGATGTTGCAGCGGGTGCAGGGTTTGCAGGGGACCAGTTCAACGACTTCAGCGGCAGTCTTGACGCTAAACGATGCCACACGGTCTTCATCATGTGGGTCAATGCCGGCCAATACGATGTTGGGCCGAAAGCGCTGCACACCGACGGCGCGATGGCCTTGGGCCTGCAGTTTTTCATTGAGTAAATCCATTGATGCGGCGCTGGTCACCAAGATCGGAAATCCATCGGCAAACTGAAACGGCGCCTCCATGCCGCCGGTCCAGTTTGTGCTGGCCAAGCGGTTGTGTTCGGGGTCAAAACGCACCAGCCGGTATTTGGCGGCTCCTGCACGTGGC
The DNA here is from genome assembly GCA_025360385.1 of Burkholderiales bacterium. Taxonomy (GTDB): domain Bacteria; phylum Pseudomonadota; class Gammaproteobacteria; order Burkholderiales; family Burkholderiaceae_C; genus JANYCG01. Next base: position 24,091 of record JANYCG010000199.1, read on the forward strand.
AGCCCCACATCGGTCAAGGACAAAAAATCGGTGAACCACTGTGCGGCGACGTCGCCCATGTCAAACGCGGGCACGGTGTCGTCCCACACTTTCACCGTCGTGGGGCCTTCAGCGCCATCGATGTTGACATGCAGCGCCAACATGCCGGGTGCCCGCAAAACCAGCTCGCTGCCTTTGAATTTGGGTTGAACGAGCGCCATGTTTGGCAGCTCGCGTTGTGATACAAAAATGCCGTCTTTGTCGACCACCATCCAGGCGCGATCCAAATCGAAGCCGGTGTCGTACAGCAGCACCTCGGTCACTTCGATGCCGGCGCAGGATTTGATGGGGTAAATGAACAGTTGGGCAATGGTGGCTTGAATATCGGACATGGGCGTGAGGTTTGAATGAGTGGCAGCGCCCCGATTTTGCCCCGCCTTTTACAATGGACTGAATTATTCAAACCATGGCAAAAGCTTTTGACATCTGCATTCGGGGCGGCGGCATCGTTGGGCGCACGCTGGCCTTGCTGCTGGCACAGGCGCATTTGCGGGTGGCGCTGGTGGCGCATCCGCCTGCTTTGGTGCCTGACGATGCACAGCCACCAGGCCCGCGGCCCGACGGCGCGGCCACGGACGTGCGCGCGTTTGCGTTGAACCACAAGTCCAGGCAATTGCTGCAATCCCTGCGTTGCTGGCCGGATTTGGCCCATGCGACACCGGTTTTGAAAATGCAGGTGCAGGGCGACGACGGCGGCGAAGTGCTGTTTGATGCTGTCGATCAGGGCGCACCCAACGGTGTCGACGCGCTGGCCTGGATTGTGGACGTGCCGGCCCTGCTGGCGCGCCTGCAAGAGGCGACAAAATTTGCGGCGTCAATTGAGTCCGTGGAGCAAGCCGTGCCCGCTACCTTGACCGTGGTGTGTGAGGGCCGTGCCAGCAGCACCCGGGCCGAGTTTGGGGTAGATTTTGACGTCGCCTCCTACGCGCAAAGCGCCATCGCCGCGCGTTTGAGTTGCGGTAAGCCGCACGGCAACATCGCCCGCCAATGGTTTGCGCAGGGCGAAATCTTGGGTGTTTTGCCACTGCACGGGAACTCTGTGGCGATTGTCTGGTCAGTAGATGAAGCGCGTGCCCAGCATTTGTTGCATTTGCCTGATGCTGAGTTTTGTGAATTTTTAGGGCAATCGAGCCACGGTGTTTATGGCGAAATCGGTTTGGCCAGAGAACGGATGTTGTGGCCCTTGCAGCAGGCCAGCGCATCGCGCTGGACTGGCAGGAATGACATGAATGAAGCGGGTATTTTGGCAAGTGCAATCAAGGCCAGTCCCGGCTCGGCCTGGGTGCTGGCCGGTGATGCCGCCCACACCGTGCACCCCTTGAGCGGGCAGGGCTTGAACCTGGGCCTGGCCGATGTGGCAGAACTTGCCAGCCTGATCGCCAAACGGGACTACTGGCGTAGCGTGGCCGACGAGAAACTGCTGCGCCAGTATGAGCGCTCACGCAAGACTGACGCGCAGGCGCTGGCGTGGGCCACCGATGGTTTGCAGCAGCTGTTTGCCAAACCTGGTTTGCCCTGGCAGCGGCTGCGCAACGTGGGCATGAGTGGATTCAGCCAGGCCAGGGGTTTGAAAAATTGGGTCGCCCGGCAGGCGATGGGAACAAGCGCGTGATTAACAACAGATGGATTTTGAAGGAATGAACATGGCATCGAAATTACGACAATGGACTGCAGGCCTCGCAGTGGCCGCAATGGGTGTGGCCGCTATGGCAGACGATGCGATGATCCGCAAAAACCTGGCCGAGCGGATTCCGCAACTGCAAAAAATTGACGAGATCAACAAGGCGGCCATGCCCGGCCTGTTTGAAATCCGCGTCAACGGCACCGAGATTTTTTACACCGACGCGGAAGGCAACTTCCTGCTCCAGGGCAATTTGATCGACACCAAACAGCGCCGCAACCTGACCGAAGAGCGGCTTGAAAAACTCACCGCCGTCGCCTTTGACACCCTACCCGCGAAGGATGCCTTCACCATTGTGCGCGGCAACGGCAAGCGCAAAATCGCATTGTTTGAAGACCCGAATTGCGGCTATTGCAAGCGGTTTGAAAAAGACCTGCAAAAGGTGGACAACGTCACCATCAGCCTGTTTTTGTACCCTATCCTGAGTTCGGACTCCACCGAAAAATCCAAGAACATCTGGTGCGCCAAAGACAAGGCCAAAGCTTGGCAAGACTGGATGGTGCGGGACCAGTCGATTGCGGCTGCGCCGGGCTGCGACGCGTCGGCTCTCACGCGCAACCTGGAACTTGGCAAAAAATACAAAATCACCGGCACCCCGACCATTGTCTTTGCCGATGGCTCACGCGTGCCCGGCGCCATTGGGGCGGCGCAGCTTGAAAAGTATTTGACGGACATCAAGAACTGAAGCAGACCTGAACTGATGCCCAACGCCGTTTTCGCGAAATCAAATCTTCACTTCCGCGTTTCGGCCGCCAACCTGAACGCCCACCTGTTTCAGGTCACGCTGACGATCAAACAACCCGCCGCCAGCCAGCGCGTGAGTCTTCCGGTGTGGATTCCGGGCAGTTACCTGGTGCGGGAGTTTGCCAAAAACTTGCAGCGCTTAAGCGCCCGCCAGGGGAAAAAAATAGTGGCGGCCCAGCAGATTGACAAGGCCAGCTGGCAGCTCGACTGTGACGTCAAAAAGCCGCTGGTGCTTAGCTACGAGGTTTATGCACTTGACAACTCGGTGCGCACGGCCTGGCTGGATGCGTCACGCGGGTTTTTCAATGGCACCTCGCTGTTTTTACGGGTGGACGGGCAGGCCGACGCACCCCATGATGTGCAAATCGCCGTATCGCCGGGCATGAAAAGCTGGAAGGTGGCCACGGCTTTGCTGCCCGTCAAAATTGACGCGCGTGGCTTTGGCACTTACCGTGCGACCCACTATGACGAACTGGTCGACTGCCCGGTGGAGATGGGCAATTTTTGGAGCGGCAGTTTCACCGCCTATGGCGTGCCGCACCGCTTTGTGGTGGCCGGTGCGACCGACTCGTTTGACGGCGCGCGCCTGCTGGCCGATACGCAGAAAATCTGCGAAGCAGAAATTCGCTTTTGGCATGGCGATGCGCCACCGGCCGACAGCGCAAAACCGGCCAAATCTGCCAAACGTGGCCAAACTGGTGAAGCGGCCAATGTCGCCAACACGCTGCCCATCAAACATTACCTGTTCATGCTCAATGCGGTGGACGACGGTTATGGCGGACTGGAGCACCGCAACAGCACGGCGCTGATCTGCAGGCGACAAGACCTGCCGCGTGCGCCGGCGCGGCGCCTGCTGGAGGGCGTGCAGGCCAAGCAGGCGGACGGTTACACCACGCTGCTGGGTTTGATCAGCCATGAATATTTCCACACCTGGAACGTCAAACGCCTTCGGCCTGTTGAATTTGCCGCTTATGACTACGCCCAGGAAAACTACACCGAGTTATTGTGGTTTTTTGAAGGCTTCACCAGCTATTTTGACGACCGCATATTGCGTTTGGCAGGCCTGGTGGACGATGTGGCCTACCTCAAGCTGCTGTCCAAAAACATCAACCAGGTCTTGCAAACGCCAGGCCGCTTGGTGCAGTCGGTGGCGCAGGCCAGTTTTGATGCCTGGGTCAAATATTACCGCCAGGACGAGAACACGCCCAATGCCACGGTGAGTTATTACAGCAAGGGTGCGCTGGTGGCCCTGTGCCTGGATTTGAGTTTGCGGCAGGCAAGCACCGGGCCGAGCGCCTCGGTGGCGACGGGACTCGCCAAGGCGGCGGGCGCAACCACTTTGGACGCCGTCATGCGTGCCTTGTGGCTGCATTGCAAAGGCGGTCCCATGCAAGAGGCAGATTTGCTCGCCGTGCTGCAAATTTTGACAGCACGCAGTTGGGCGCGGGAACTGGCCAGTTGGGTGCATAGCACGGATGAACTGCCGCTCAAGCCCTTGCTTGAAGGCATCGGCCTCAACGTGCTCGAAGAACCCGCGCAATGGGCGCAGGCGCTGGGCTTGCGTGCGGTTGAGGCTGGGAGCGCCGGCGCGAGCATTCAGGTGAAGACTGTGCTGCGTGGCGGCGCGGCTGAAGCGGCAGGTTTTGCCTCGGGCGACGAATGGCTGGGGCTTGAACTTGGCACTGGCAAATCAGCCTGTGCCTGGCGATTGGCGCGGCTCGACGAGTTGCCTTTTTACGCGGGCGCAGCGACGCAGGTCAGGGCCCTGGTGGCGCGGGACAAACGCCTGCTTAAACTGCCGCTCACCATTCCGAAAGCCGAAAAAACGTGGCGGCTGACGGTGCGGGACCCTGCGGCTTTGAAAGCCTGGTTCTTGCCCTAAACGCCGATAACAAGGCGAAAGGTGTCAAAAGTCCCCATGGGCATTGAATAGTTAGCTATTTAATTTAAAGCGTTCTGCCTGCGGCGTCGGTCTCAGACTTGGCGCAAATCCACCACCCGTTTGGCTTTGCCCACGCTGCGCTCCACACCGCCGCTGGCCCGCAGTTCAACCTGGACATTGGTGCCGACATAGGCTTTGATGTCGCGTTGCAACTGCTGCGCCGCCGCCTTGGCCTCCAGGCCCATGGGCGACACGCCGGGCTGGGTTTCAACCAGCACGCGCAAATCGTCCATGCTGCCGCTGCGACTCAAGACGCACTGGTAATGGGCGCTGAGTTCAGGGCGCTTCAAAATCAATTCCTCGATCTGGGTCGGGAAAACATTGACCCCGCGCACGATCATCATGTCGTCGCTGCGGCCGGTGATTTTTTCCATGCGGCGCATGGTGCGTGCCGTGCCCGGCAAGAGCCGTGTCAGGTCGCGCGTGCGGTACCGGATGATGGGCAGGGCTTCTTTGCTCAGGCTGGTGAAGACCAGCTCGCCCATCTCACCGTCCGACAGCGGGGCACCGGTCTCGGGGTGGATGATTTCGGGGTAAAAATGATCTTCCCAGATGGTCGGGCCGTCTTTGGTTTCCCAACACTCGCTGGCCACGCCGGGGCCCATCACTTCAGACAGGCCATAAATGTCCACCGCGTCGATGCCCATTCTGGCCTCGATGTTGCGCCGCATGTCGTTGGTCCAGGGCTCTGCGCCAAAAATTCCAAGGCGCAGGGACGACTTGTCTGGCTGGAGGCCCTGGCGTTCAAATTCTTCGGCAATCGCCAGCATGTAACTCGGCGTGACCATGATGATGTCGGGTTTGAAGTCGGTGATGAGCTGCACCTGGCGCTCGGTCTGCCCACCGCCAAAAGGCACCACAGTCAGGCCAAGTTTTTCAGCGCCGTAGTGGGCACCCAGGCCGCCCGTAAACAGGCCGTAGCCGTAAGACACATGCACCAGGTCGCCAGGGCGCGCGCCGGCCGCGCGGATGGAGCGCGCCACCACGTGCGCCCAGGTGTGCAAGTCATTTTTGGTGTAACCGACCACCGTGGGTTTGCCCGTGGTGCCACTGGATGCGTGGATGCGCGCGCACTGCTGGCGCGGCACGGCGAACATGCCGTAAGGGTAGTTGTCGCGCAGGTCTTTCTTGGTCGTGAACGGGAAATTCGCCAAGTCTGCCAATGACTTGCAGTCCTGCGGATGCACGCCCGCAGCGTCAAACTTGGCGCGATAAACAGGCGAGTTGTCATACGCATGTTGCAGCGTGGCTTTGAGTCGTTTCAACTGCAAGGCGCGCAGTTCGTCAATGCTGGTTTTTTCGATGGGTTCGAGTGGGAAAGCTGTCATGATTTTTAAACTTCTGGGTTAAACAATGGCCCCTGGAATCTGCGCACTTTTGCCTCGGAACATGGCCACTACCTCACCGCGCTGGTTGCTCACGCGCATGTCGTAAATGCCATGGCGGCCTTGCAGGGTTTGCTCAACGCCCTCGCAAGTCAACACATCGCCTTCATGGGCTGGCCTGAGGAATTCAATCGAGCAGCCCGACGCCACAGCCGATTTGTTGTAGCTGTTGCAGGCGAAGGCGAAAGTGGAGTCCGCCAGCGTGAAAATAAAACCACCATGGCAGATGCGGTGGCCGTTCAAATGCAGCTCGCGCACAGGCATGCGCAACACGGCGCGGCCGGCGGCACAACTTACAATTTCCATGCCCATGGTGTCTTTGGAGGCGATGTCGGTGCTCCAGAGTTTTGCGGCAACCCGGATTGCCACTGCATCTTGTCCACCGGCACCTGCGCCTGTCGTGGGGCGGGGGTCAATCACGGGTTCAACCAAGCTCATTCCCCTTTGAAAACCGCTGCGCGTTTTTCCAGAAACGCCGCCACGCCTTCAAAATAGTCATGGGTTTTTCCCATGGCCGATTGGGTGTCGCGCTCCAGGTCAAGTTGCTGGTTAAAGGTGTTGGTGTGGCTGGCGCGCAGGGTGTGGCGGGTGGCGACCAGGGCCTTGGTGGGCATGGACGCAAGGCGCTGCGCAAAGGCGATGGCGGCACTCAGGCAAGCGTCGGCGCCGCCGTCCACCACCTCCCAAATCATGCCCCACTCCTTGGCCTGGGCGGCGCTGAGTTTGTCGCCCGTCAGGGCCAATGCCGTGGCGCGGGCCAGGCCCAGCCGCTGCGTCAGAAGCCAAGTGCCACCGGCATCCGGAATCAGGCCGATTTTGCTGAAGGCCTGGATGAAGCTGGCATTGGGGGCGGCAAACACCACGTCGCAGCCCAGGGCGAACGAGACCCCTGCGCCAGCGGCCACGCCGTTGACCGCAGCCACCGTCGGCATGCGCAGATTTTGCAGGCGCCGCGCCGTGGGGTTGAAGTTTTGGTCGATGGTGGGGCCGGGGTCGGCTCGCTCGACCCGCTTGGGGCCCGCGCTGAAATCAAATTCCGCCAGGTCGGCGCCGGCGCAAAAGCCCCGGCCTGCCCCGGTGAGCACCATGGCGCGGATCGCCGGATTGGCCTCGGCACGGTCCAGCGCTCTCCACAAATCCTGGTGCATGGCGGTGGTGAAGCTGTTCAACGCGTGCGGGCGGTTCAGCGTGACCACCGCAACGGGGCCATGCTCGGCGTAAAGCACGGTGGCTTCTGCGGCGTCGCTGGACGCAGTGGTGGCGGCGGTGTCTGTCATGGCGCTTTCTTTCAAAGTTTTCGACAATTTACCACTGTCCACAAAATTTCCCGACCAAGTGGTCGGTTAATTTTTGGTGGGGTGTGTGGTCTGTGCCAAGCTGCAAGCGCTTCCTGGCAAATCTGGCGCGGGTTCTCCTACAGGGGCTGACGCCCGGGTTCGTTATAGTCTGATGCAGACTCACCCACTGGAGCGTAAAAAAATGAGCGAATCCCCCCTCAGTTTCGAGATGATCACCGTGCGCACCGACGCTGGCAAAGTCGGCGTCGTCACGCTGAACCGCCCCAAGCAGCTCAATGCCTTGAGCGAGCAACTGATGACCGAGCTGGGCATGGCCCTCAAAGGTTTTGATGCCGACCCGGCCATTGGCTGCATCATCATCACGGGCAGCGAAAAAGCCTTTGCGGCGGGCGCCGACATTGGCGCCATGGCCTCTTATGGCTTTGCCGATGTCTACAAAAACGACTACATCACCAAAAACTGGGAAACCATCCGGCAGATCCGCAAGCCGGTGATCGCTGCCGTCAGCGGCTTTGCACTGGGCGGCGGCTGCGAGCTGGCCATGATGTGTGACTTCATCATTGCGGCCGACAACGCCCGTTTTGGCCAGCCGGAGATCAAGCTGGGCATCATCCCTGGCGCGGGCGGCACACAACGCCTGCCGCGCGCTGTGGGCAAAGCCAAGGCCATGGATTTGGCCCTGACCGGGCGCATGATGAACGCTGACGAGGCCGAGCGGGCAGGCCTGGTCAGCCGTGTGGTGCCCTTGGACAAATTGATGGACGAGGCGCTGGCTGCGGCGCTGATGATTTGCGATTATTCTCAAATCGCGGTGATGGCGGCCAAAGAGTCGGTGAACCGCGCGTTTGAAAGCAGCCTTTCTGACGGCATCATGTTTGAGCGGCGGATTTTTCACGCCCTGTTTGCGACCAGCGACCAAAAAGAGGGCATGGACGCGTTTGTGAACAAGCGAAAGGCGGCCTTCAGCCACCGCTGATTCTCAGCGCCGGGGCGGTATGCCGATGTGCCAGTTGTCCTGCAGAAATGACAACATGGCTTTCAGGGCGGCACTGTTATGCCGCCGCTGGACGTAGGCGGCATGGAGCCACACCCCCTCTGGCGCAAAGTCGCCCAGCACGGATTGCAGTTCGCCGCTGTCCAGGTGGCGTTGCACCAGGAGGGCAGGCACTTGCACCGCGCCCAAACCGCCCAGCGCCGCAACGATCAGCGGCACGGCGTCCGAGGCTTCCATGCGGCTTGTCACGGGCACGGCCTGCGGCTTGCCATTGACCCGAAAATTCCAGTGTGGGCGTTGGCCCGGCGATACATAAGTCAGCGCGTCTCTGCCGGCCAGATCATCGGGATGCAGAGGCACACCTTGGTGTCTCCAGTAGTCGGGGGTGGCGCACACCACGATGTCGATGGCCTGGAGTTTGCGCACGATCAGGCTGGAGTCTTCGATTTCACTGACGCGCAGCGCCAGGTCAACGCCGGTTTCCACCAGATCGACCATCTGGTTGTTCAGGTCGAGACTGATGCGCACTTTGGGGTAGTGCCGCATGAAGCGAACCAGCAGATCGGGCAGCTCGGTGTGGGCCAGCCCATAGGGCGCCGAGATGCGCAACTGGCCGCTTGGCTCGCTGGCGTGTTGCTCAATTTCGCTGCGCGTCAAGGCCACCATCTCCAGCAGGGGTTCGCTGCGTTTGAGCAACAGGCCACCGGCGTCTGTCAGGCTCAGGCTGCGGGTGGTACGGTTGAGCAGGCGCACGCCCAGGCGATCCTCCAGCTCGGCTACATATTTGCTGGCATTCGCCCTGGACACGCCCAGATGCAGGGCTGCCTTTGAAAAACTGCCACGCTGGGCGACTTCGCTGAAGGTCTTGATCAGTTCAAGGCTGTCCATCCGTGGCTTTCATGTTGGGGCGGGTGGGGTCATCCGTTTTTATTGTTTCCGGTTTGGAGACAGTCTGGTTCGATTTGAGGCTATTTAAAGCAGATGTGCCGTACGCATCTACCAATCACTGGGACGCAAACCGCAACCCAGGTGCCGGGGTAAACGGGTTGACCCATTGGTCACCGGCCCGTTGACTCCAGCGCAGATGGTGTTTGTTTTAACTTTTTAAAGGATTTATCATGAAATCGATCAAATTTGCCGCTTCCGTCCTCGCAGTTGCTGCGGCCACAGCCTTGTCTGCCAATGCCTTTGCTGCCGACTTCAACTACAACAACGCCAGCCAACTGCTGCCCAAAACCACCAGCACCTTGAGCCGCGCTGAGGTGGTGGCTGACTACCTGAAGGCCGCCAAGGAAGGCACCCTGGTCAAGAACTCGGAAGCCGGTTACACCCCCGTTGCTGGCGCAGTCCAGAGCACGGTGACCCGAGCTGAGGTGCGTGCAGAGGCCTTGCACGCTGCGCACAGCCCCCAGGTGCTGATCAACCCGTCGTGGTGAGATGAGCACCCGCCCCGCGTGTGGACGAAAGCCCGCCCCGCGTGTGGACGAAAGCCCGCGCCGGGCTAGGGGCCGGGCTTGGGGGGAGCCTGCCAACCGCTATAATCCGACTCTTGCGGTGATATAGCTCAGTTGGTTAGAGCGCAGCATTCATAATGCTGATGTCGGTGGTTCAAATCCACCTATCACCACCAAATTCCGACCCAAAAAAGCCCGCTGTCATCACGACAACGGGCTTTTTTTTATGCCACGTCGGCTGGCCCAATTGGATGCCAGGAACCGGTTGAAGCAGTTGATGGCACCGGCCCAGATCAAGCAGGCACAGCAAATCGCGCTCGGTTGCCAGAAAGCGAACTTCACCGGGTGTGAAGGCGTTTTAAAAAAAGCTTGACTTGTATTTAACAATAATGTTAAATACAAGTCATGCGTTTGCAGAATTCACTCGCCAAGCTGTCGTCCAGCGGCCCGGCTTCGGCCGATCTGGATGCCGCTTTTGCGGCCTTGTCGGATCCGACACGCCGTGCCATCCTGGCGCGGTTGGCGCAGGGCGAGACGCGGGTAGGCGATTTGGTCAAACCGTTTGCAATCTCCGGCCCGGCCATTTCGCGGCATCTGCGCGTGCTTGAATCGGCCCGGCTGATTGAGCGCAAAGTCGATGCGCAGTGGCGCGTCTGCCGGCTCAATCCGCCGGGGCTGCAAGTGGCCAGCGATTGGCTCGCGCAGTACCGCGCCTACTGGGAAGATCGACTGGACCAGTTGGCTGCGGTGCTGGAGCAAGAGGTGGACTCGGCTGCAGGCAACCCTGGCCATCGGCCGAAAAATCTGTCGGTGACGCGACCCGCAGGCCGGCCCGCAGCCCGCCGTGCGATCCGATCCCCAGTCCGGCCCACCGTCCGACCGACAGATCAGGCTTTGCCCTCCAAAAAAAGGAAACCCCAATGACCAGCCCCGCCAGCTTCACCCTCACGCAGTCCCGCTTCATCCGTGCCCCGCGCGAGCGGGTGTACGACGCCTTCACCACGCAGGCGGGCATCGCCTCGTGGATGGGTGCGCGCGGCATGACGCCCCGTAACGCCGCCATGGACCCGCAGTTGGGCGGCCTTTGGCACGTGGACATGGTGGCGCGGGACGGCAGCACCTACAGCGTGGGCGGCAAGATGGTGCAGATGCAGCGGGCTGATTTTGTCGCCTACACCTGGCGGTGGGAGGGCGACAACAGTCCCATGCCGAATGTCGAAACCTTGGTAGAGGTGGCGTTGGCTGACAAAGACGGCGGCACCCAGCTCGACATGAGGCACAGCGGCTTCCCCATGGCACCCGCCCGCGACGGCCACCACCAGGGCTGGCGTTCCACGCTGAATCGCTTGAGTGACTACCTTGATCCGTCGGGCAGCGCAGGCACGGTCACGTTGCTGGGCAACCCCGCCGCCAGTTACACCCGCACGGCACGCATGGCGCTGGCGGAGAAAAACGTGGCTTACACCCTGCAGGTGTGCAAGCCCCATTCGCCGGAGGTGTTGGCGCTGCACCCGTTCGGTCGGATCCCGGCGATGCGCGACGGGGACATCGAGATTTGGGAGACCGCAGCCATCCTGAACTACATCGACGAGTGTTTTGACACGGGCAATTCGCTGCGCCCCGGCAGCATCACGGAGCGCACCCGGGCCGTGCAATGGATCAGCGCCGTCAACAGCCATTTGTATGACACCATGATCACGCGTTATTTGCTGCAGATTGTTTTTCCAAAAGGCGAGGGTGGCCAGCCCGACCGCCGCGTGATTGACATGGCGCTCAAAGAGATGCCCGCGCAACTTGCCGCGCTGGACAAAGCCTATGAGCGCAGCGACTATGTTGCGGGC
>JANYCG010000224.1 GCA_025360385.1 Burkholderiales bacterium
GGCCAACCTGGGCGTGTCGCCCATCCAGTACCTGCAAACCCGACGGCTGCTGTGCGCCAAACAGTTGCTGGCCGACACGCGCCTGCCGATCACCCAGGTGGCGCTGGCCAGCGGCTTTGGCAGCGTGCGGCGTTTCAACGCAGCGTTTGCGGCGCATTACCAGCAAAACCCTGGGCAAATGCGACGTGCGGCGCCTGGCGCAGACGCCACGCAGCTTGCCGAAAAAGGCGTCGCTTCAAGCCGCCACACCCGAGCCCCCGGCATCCTGGTCAAACTGGGCTTGCGCCCGCCGTATGACGCGCAGGCCATGTTGTCGTTCATCAAAACCCGGGCGATTGCCGGTGTTGAAACCGTTGCTGCCAAACTCGCCGGGCCAGATTCTGTGAAGCAGAAATCTCCTGAAACTATAGCAAACTATTCAATATTAACGGGAACATCCAGGACATTCAGCCTTCAGGTCGGCGCAATTCTCCACAGCGGCTGGCTTCAGCTTGAATTTGACCCGGCCCATGCGCAGGTGTTGCTGCGGGTCAGCGACGGTTTGAGCCAGGCACTGCCTCAGGTGATCCGCAAGGTACGCGACTGGCTGGATCTGGACGCCGACCCGGCCGCCATCAACGATGCATTGCTTGGCCAGTTCCCCGGCACCGACGGCTTGCGCGTGCCCGGCTGTCTGGACGGCTTTGAACTGGCCGTGCGCGCCGTGTTGGGCCAGCAAGTCACCGTCGCGGCCGCGCGCACGCTGGCGCAACGCCTGGTCAACCAGTTTGGCGATCCGATCACCACGCCGTTTGCGGAGTTGAGCCGTTTGTTCCCGCGCGCCGAGGTGCTGGCCCAGGCCTCTGGTGACGCTTTGGGCACTCTGGGCATCGTCAAAACGCGCCAGGCGGCCATTGTGGCGCTGGCCCAGGGGGTGGCCAGCGGCACCCTGCTGTTGCAACCCAGCGCCGACCTGGAGGCCACCCTGGGTGCCCTCAAGGCCCTGCCCGGCATTGGCGACTGGACGGCGCAATATATCGCCATGCGGGCGCTGCGTTGGCCAGACGCGTTTCCAGCAGGTGACGTGGCCCTGCACAAGGCACTGGGGGTAGACCGCACGCTGGGCGTCAAAAACGCCTCGCGGGCGGCCGAGGCCCTGTCGCAGGCCTGGAAGCCCTGGCGCAGTTACGCCGTCATCCGCGCCTGGACGGCGCTGTAAAACACCCGAAAGGCATTCATGAAATTCAATTCAAACATCGTTCAATCAAAGCGCTCCACACCCCTGGGCACCATGGTCCTCGCCGCCACGCCTGACGGCTTGGCCGGGGCCTGGTTTACCGACCAGCGGCATCGGCCCGAAGGGCTGGACTTCAAAAACCTGCAACACCCCTGGCCGGTGGATGCCACGCACCCGGTGCTGGTTGAAGCGGGCCGCCAACTGGGCGACTTTTTTGCCGGCAAACGCCAGAATTTCGACGTGACGTATGACCTCAGTGGCGGCACGATTTTTCAACAATCGGTCTGGCGCGCGCTGCTTGAAATTCCCCATGGCCAAACCAGCACCTACAGCGCCATCGCCCGCCAGATCAACAACCCCCCGGCCGTGCGCGCCGTTGGCATGGCGGTAGGGCGCAACCCGCTGGGCATCCTCGTCCCCTGCCACCGCGTGCTCGGCAGCAACGGCTCACTCACGGGTTACGCCGGGGGCCTGCACCGCAAACTGTGGCTGCTCAAACACGAAGGGGTGGCCGGTTTTGAGGGCCTTGACCCGCAAAACGCGGATGCCCGGCTGCGCGCGGGTCAGCCTCTGCTGATTTGACCCACAATCGCTGGATGCAAGACACCCAACTGCCAGGTGCGCAGCCCGCTGGGGCCGCGGCCCCCGCGCCCTCGTGGCTGCTCGACTTCACCCTGTTGGCCCTATTGTGGGGCTCCTCTTTTTTGTTCACCCGCCTGGCCGTGGCGGACTTTGGCGTGGTGCCCAGTGCCGGCATGCGCGTGTTGATTGGCGCGGTGGTGCTGTTGCTGATATTGGCCGCCAAGCGGCAAGTGCCTGATCTGCGCCGGCACTGGCGCAAGACCTTTTTTATCGGCCTGCTCAACAGCGCCCTGCCCTTTGTGGCGTTTGCCTACGCGGTGGCCGTGATCAGCACCGGGCTCACGGCCATTTTGAACGCCACCGCGCCGCTGTTTGGGGCCGTCATTGCCTGGGTCTGGCTCAAAGACCGCCCCGGCACCTCACGGGCGATGGGTTTGGCGCTGGGTTTTGTGGGCGTGGTGATGTTGGCCTGGGACAAAGCCAGCTTCAAGCCTGATGCACAGGGCTTGAGCAGCGGCTGGGCTCTCTTGGGCTGCCTGGCGGGCTGCGTCTGTTACGGCATTGCGGCCAGTTTCACCAAACGCAATTTGACACAGGTGCCGTCGCTGGTGACGGCCGCTGGCAGCCAGTGCGGCGCAACGCTGGCGCTGCTGGCACCCATGTTGTGGTGGTGGCCCGCCCGCAACCCCGGCCCCACCGCCTGGGCCGCCATGGCGGTCTCGGGTGTGTTGTGCACCGGCATGGCCTACGTCTTGTTCTTTCGCCTGATCAGCCGCATCGGCCCGGCCAAAGCCATGACCGTCACCTTTCTCATCCCCGTCTTCGCCATCCTGTGCGGCGTGGTCTTTTTGGGTGAAGTGGTCACGCTGTGGATGCTGGTGTGCGCTTTGGTGATTGTGTGCGGGACGGCATTGTCGACGGGGCTGGTCAAGTTGCCGCTGGGTGAATGAGCCGCCGGTGTTGCCACCCGGCAGACGCCAATTCAAGCGACTTTGGTTTGAACGCGGACTCTTGATCCGGCCCGAAGAAATCTCAAGCTCCGTTCGGGTTGAGTCTGGCGCAACCCATCGACAGGCTCAGGGCCTAGGGTTCATACGTCATTGGATCGCAGCTGGTACCAGGCCACACCTTGGTCGTCGTCCACGCGGCTGAGTTCGCCTTGGTGCATCAGGTAATTCAGGCAGGCCAGGCTTTCACCGGTGGCCAGATTCAACAAGCCGGCATCGGACTGGTCAATGGCCCGACCAAACAGGGCGGCGAACACATCGACCGCGCGTTTGGGCTCCTGAACGGTTTTGCGCAGGCGATCGAGCGAGCGCAATTGTGATGCGCCCAGATAATCGAGCCGCGCATGCAAGCCGCGAAAGCAGTCGTTGTGCGACGGCAGAACCAGCACATCGTCGGGAACTTCTCGCTTGATTTTGGCCAGGGATTCGAGCCAGTCGCGCATCGGGTCTGCGTCGGGCTCGGTGGGGTGCACCGACACATTGCTGGAGATGCGCGGCAATACCTGGTCGCCGGAGATCAGCAGCTTCAATTCTGCGCAGTAAAAACAGGCATGTTCGGGTGAATGCCCGGTGCCAACGATGACGCGCCAGCTGTGGTTGCCAATCTTGATCTCCTCGCCATCCACAATGCGGCGGTAGCTGTCAGGCAGGGTATGGATGCGTTTGCCAAAGTTGCCGAAGCGGGACTGGTAGGTCTCGATGGAAGCGTCCGTCCAGCCCGCACGGTGGAAAAACCCGACCCCGTCTTGCGGCGCGGTGCGGCCTGTGTCAGCCACCAACACACGGCAGTTGAGGTACTCCAACCGCGTCATCCACAGGCGGCAATTGAATTTGCGGGTGAGCCAGCCCGCCATGCCGATATGGTCGGGGTGCATGTGGGTGGCCAGCACTCGGGTGAGCGAGCCTTGATGGCTTGAATTTTTGGCGGACGTTTTGGCTGAATCTATCGCCGCACTGCCAATGGACTGCGCGTTGGCCGCAAAAATGCTGCGCCAGGCCGCCACCGTGTCGTCGGTGTGCATGCCGGTGTCGACCACGGCCCAGCCGCCGCCCACGCCGTCGGATTCAGCGCAGTCTTGCAGGCCCCACACGTTGATGTGGTCCAGCTTGCCCGGCATGGGCATGCGCATCCAGACCACGCCAGGAGCCACTTCGAGCGTTTCCCCAGGCGCGGGCGGCGCCGCAAACGGGTAGTCGAGAACAGGCTTTTCGAGGCGCGGGCGTTGCAAGGAGGTGTCAGACATGGAAACAGGCGGTAAAAGGTGAAAAGGTGAAAAGGTGAAGAGAACGGTGGGCCAGGCGCAGAAAAACCCGGATCAAACG
>JANYCG010000230.1 GCA_025360385.1 Burkholderiales bacterium
CTGGGCGCCGCCTTGCCCACCGGGGTGTTTTCCAACGCCCAGATCGACACCCAACTCGCCGCCATATTTTCACGCGGGGGCCGCACCAATGATTTTCGGCAACTCAAAACCAAACTGACACTGGTCGCCACCAACCTGGACAGCGGTGAAGCCGCGCCGTTTGGCCAACCGGGCTGGGACCATGTGCCAATTTCGCAGGCGGTGCAAGCCAGTTCCGCCCTGCCGGGCCTGTTTCCGCCAGTCGAGATTGACGACCAGTATTACGTCGACGGTGCCCTGAAAAAAACCTTGCACGCATCGATTGCCATGGAAGACGGTATCGACCTGATGTTGTGCCTCAACCCGCTGGTGCCGTTTGATGCCACGGCGCCCCAGTCGCCCAGGGTGATGCTACGCGGACTGTCGGCTGAAAAACGGCGCATCCCGCGCATTGCAGACGGCGGCCTGCCGTCGGTGTTGAGCCAGACCTTCCGCTCGATGATTCATTCACGCATGGAACTGGGCATGAAACACTACGCCCACAGCTACCCGGGCACGGATCTGATCTTGATCGAGCCGGACCACCGGGACCCAGAGCTGTATCTGGCCAACACTTTCAGCTATGCGCAACGCCACCACCTGGCAGAACACGCCTACCAGCAAACCCGTCAAATGCTGCGCGCGCACAAAACCGGCATCTCCGCCAAACTGGCCCGCCATGGCGTCACGCTGGACCATGACGCCTTGAACGACCCCAAGCGCCAATTGGTGCACCCCCTGCCCTTGCCCACCCGCATTGGACAAGCGATCGCAAATTTGCAGGAAGTCATGGACGATCTGGGCGACTGGGTGACACCCGCGCCCGCCTTGGCCAGGCAATTTTCCTGAGCCAGTTTCCATTGGCCCGTTTTTGAGTCAAACTCGCAGCAATGCAAACACCACGCCATCATGGTTAAAAAAGCGCCCAGGCGTACCGCGGAGCGCATTCTTGAAGTCACGTTGGCGCTGTTCAACCGCTTTGGTGAACCGAATGTTTCGACCACGCTGATTTCGGCCGAGTTGAACATCAGCCCCGGCAATCTTTACTACCATTACCCGGCCAAAGACGAGCTGATCAACTCGCTGTTTGACCGCTACGAACGCGCACTCAACGAGTTGCTCAACGCCAGCGACGGCGTGCGCGACGTTGAAGACGCCTGGTTCTTCATGCACACCCTGTTTGAGCTGATCTGGCAATACCGTTTCCTGTACCGCGACTTGAACGATTTGCTGTCCAAAAACCGCCGTCTGGAGATGCATTTTCAGTCGGTGTTGAAGAACAAAACGCGAGCCGTCAAAACACTGCTCGACAGCCTGAGCCGCTCTGGCGCGCTCACCATTGACTCGCGTGAAGTCGAGTCCACCGCCACCAGCATGGTGGTCGTGCTCACCTACTGGCTGAGTTTTGAATACGTGCGTGACCCGCGCAACGCGCTCGAACCCGAAAGCGCCCAGTTTGCGCTGCTGCGCGGCGCCCACCACGTGCTCAACCTGCTGATGCCCTACCTTGAGGCCAACCAGCGCCAGCATTTGCTCAAGCTGATAGAGGCCTATGTCAGCCCAGCGCCCTGAACGCCGGGCTTGATTGCCACCACCCTACCCCAAAACCACGCATGAGCCCCTGGAACCCGTTCCCGCACACCGCTGACTACGCGCTGGATGCACCCGCCGTGCTGGCCCATTGGGAGCGCCTGCACCGGGGCGACGCAGAACCCGCCCCCAAACCAGGCGCGGTGTTGTCTGCCTGGGTGCTGTTCCACCAAGGCGAGTTTCAAAAAGCCGAACAGGCGGGTCTCAAGGCGCGCGGAGCCGGTTTAACCGTGGCCAACAAAGCCGCCAGCATGTACGCCACTTACCTGGAGACCACCGAAAAAAAGCGCCAGGCTCTGTACCTGGACGTCGCGCAGCGCGCCGCCGCACAAGCCGCCGACAACCCGAATGACCCCAATGCCCATTACTGGCACGGCTACGCCCTGGGCCGTTACACCCAGGGCATCAGCGTGGCCAAGGCGCTGGCATTGGGGCTGGGGCGCAAAGTGAAAACCTCACTGGAAACCACCCTCAAACTGGAGCCGCGCCATGCCGATGCGCACCTGGCGCTGGGCATGTTCCATGCCGAGGTGATCGACAAAGTTGGCCCGCTGATCGGGGCCATGACCTATGGGGCAAAAAAGGAAACCGGTCTGAGCCTGCTGCAAGCCGGCCTCAAGCTCAACCCCGCCTCGCCGATTGGCCTGATGGAATACGGCAATGGCCTGGTCATGCTCGAAGGCGACAAAAAGCTCAAGGAAGCCACAGAGTTTTATGAGAAGGCTGCAGCCTGTGTCGCCGTTGACGCCACCGAGCGCCTGGAGGTCGACATGGCCCGCGCTGAGCTGGCCGACTGACGCCTTGCGCCAGCTGGCCAATGATTTTAATTCAATAGCAAGCTATGCTTATTCTATAAGGACATTCAGGCTATTTTATCTTTGCATTGCTTTTTCATACGGGTTTTATCCACCCCAAGGCAACATCAGTGTCACCATCGCCAGCCGGGTGAATTCGGGTTCAAATTCATCAATGATGGCCTGCGGGTCCGGGCAAAGTTTGGCGTCTGAGATCACGCCAAATTGCACGCCGCCGCCGTAACTCAGAATCGACACACCCAGGCCAACGCTGCCGCTTTGTGGCACCCAAAACAAGGTCTCTTCTATCGTCGAGCCACACAGTGATTGTTTGTCGCGCGGGCCTGGCACATTGGTCATCACCGCCGTGGTTTTTTTGGAGAACAAATTCAGCAAGGCGTCCTGCGCGGGTTTGACCAGCACACCCGCCACGGCCAGCATCCCATAAGCCAACAGGGGCTGCATCGACCCTTTAAGGGCACTCATGCGGCGGCGCACTTCGTACAGGCGCTCGACCGGGTTCTCAAGGCCCAATGGCAACACCACCGGCGCCAGGCCAAATTGGTTGCCCAGCGTGTAGGCCTGGTCGACCGGCCGCAGATTGACGGGCACCATGGCACGGATTTCCTTGCCTTTGACCGGGTCGCCATGGGCCTGCAGATATTGCGCAATGGCACCGGCCACGCAACTCATCAGCACATCGTTGATGGAACAGTTCAGCGCCTTGCCCACCGCCTTGACCTCGTCCAGGGGAATCGGCCGGCACCAGGCGACTTTTTTTTGCAGGCCAGGCACGCCTTTGAGGCGCGTCGCGGAATCGTCCGCCATCAGCACCAGCGCGGCGGCGTCTGTGGCCGCCTGGTAGGCCTGGCGCGCCAGGTCCATCGACGCGTCCAGGCTTTTTTCAAACCCTTTTTGTGGATCGGCGAACATCGCCATCGACTGGGTTGCCCGCGCGCCCGCCACCTGAATGGCTTTGGCTGCGAATTGGCCAAACGGCTTGAGCAGGCGCTGCGCCACCCAGTCTTGCGCACCCTCCAGGCCCGCGCGCGGCGTGGCCTTAAGCGTGCGCACCGGCGGTGCATGGCCGCCATCCATCAGCGACTGTGTCACTGAAATCAGCGCTATGCCGTCGGCAATGCAATGGTGGATGCGCACAATGATGGCCGAGCCGCCCTGGTAGTTTTCGATCAGATGGATTTGCCACAGCGGCCGGCTCTTGTCCAGCGGCTGCGTGGCCAGGTCACCGACGCGTTGTTGCAGCGCCTGCTGTTCGGTTTGCCTGAGCGCGCCTTGGGTGACAGGTTGAAGTGTCTCAGCGACCACGTGCTGGCGGAGGTCGAGTTTCGCGTCATGCACCCAAGTGGCGCCCACAGCGTCCTGCTCTACCCGCTGCGTGAATCGCGGGTACTTGAGCAAGCGGCCCTGCACTCGCTCACACAGGTCGGTGTAGGCCAGGCCGGGCTGGAGAACCCAGACCCCCACAATCATCATCAGGTTGGTGGGCGAATCCATGCGCAGCCAGGCGGTGTCAACCTTGCCCATGCGCTCGCCGCTCTGGCCCGCCCGGCCCAGGTTTTTGACAACCGAACGCGCAGCGCGGCGGGTTGAGTCCATGGGCCCGTCCGGCCCGGCACCCGGCGTGACAGCTTTGGGTTTGATTCTTGTGACCATGGCGTCTCCTGTGGGGGCTTCTGGGTGAAGTGCCAGTTTAAAGCCCCGTTAAGATACCGGATCGATGCCGTTTCTCGAACCCCGATTTTTATCGGCAAACACCCACCTCAAAAGGACTCCCATGGCCGACCTGAAAGCAAAATTTGAAGCCGCAGCAGCGGCCTCCAAAAACCTGACCGAGCGCCCCGACAACGGCACTTTGTTGAAAATTTACGCCTTGTACAAACAAGGCAGCGCAGGTGACAACACCGACAAAAAACCCGGCTTTTCAGACATGGTGGGCCGCGCCAAATGGGATGCATGGAACGGACTCAAAGGCACAGCCGGCCCCGACGCCATGCAGCAGTACGTTGACCTGATTGAGTCGCTCAGTTAAATTGCCCGCAGAATTGGGCACGGGCCTATGGGCACTGGCCAAGAGGCCTTTTGCCTATACCCGGTAGCGGCTGAGGCAGGCTATTTCTTGCCCGCAGCCGGGCCAGTCTTTTTCGCCGCTGATTTTTTGGCAGCGGGCTTTTGACCCGCAGGTTTTTGCGCCACCGCCTTTGCCGGTTCTTGCGCCAGCAGCGCATCCAGATTTTTGGCGATTTCACCCTCAATCCGGTCTTTGAACGCGCCCAGCAAAAACCCCAAAGTCGCTTCGAGGGCGAAATGGTCTTTGGTCACGGTCAAACGGCCGTCGACACCGGCGCGTTTGAAAACCACCTCGTCACGGCTGTGGCCTTCTTCGTAGCTGCACGTCATGGACAAACGCGTTTCAGCCTGCTCGGCCCATTTGAACGCGACCTTGCGCGCTTCTGCCAGCCCCAAATTGTGGGCGCGTGAAATCTGTATCTTGGCCACCGTGTGCCTCCGTTTTAATTTGAAAGAATAGCTTGCGCGCTTGGCCTGAAATTGTCGCCCCGCTCTGCGCTGGGCAGGCGGGTCAAGCCTTGCACGGCATCATAAAACTGCTGCCATTGTGCCGCGCCAGCAGGCGCAAACTGCTCAAACAGGGCCATGAAGGCCGGCACCTTTTCATCATAGGCGGCCTGTGCGCCAAATGACGCGTTGTTGGCGCTGGCAACCCACAGGTCCAGGTTGCCAAACGAGCGCGTGGCTGCGGCGGCATTGAGGCCGGAGGCCGCGATCCAGCTTGCTCTGAGGCTTTGATAGTCTGCCCTGAATTTATTAAACGCTATCTTTTTCATATCTAACAATGCTGTATTCACGGGAACTTTTGGCATTTTTGAATTGTAAATACGCGCCAGATCATGTTTGGCGACTTGGGTCAGCGCCATGAACTCGCGACGCCGCTGGCCGCGCAATTCATACTCTGTTTTGGCGGCATCCGAACCATAACGCGCCATCCAGCGCTCACCGCCCAGTCGTTCCACCGCGGTGGCAAAGGACTCGTTGAACATGGTGTCGTCTTTGGCATAGGCGACTTGGTGGGCCAGCTCATGAAAAATCAGGCGCGCCAGCTCACCCTCAGAGTAATGAATGAAGGTGTTGAGCAAAGGGTCACCGCCGGCCCAGTTCATCCAGCCCAGAGTGGAATAGGCCGGCACCGGGTAGACGCTGACCTCCAGGCCCTGCGCTTTCAGCGTCTCAGCCAGGGCTTTGGCATCACCTTCGTCAAAATAGCCGCGATACCCGACGCAGCCCGTCACCGGGAAACACCAGGTCTTGAGCGCGAGTGAAAACTCGGACGCGGCCACCACATTCCAGACCGCGGCAGGACGCTTCAGGTCGGCATACCGGGTGTAGCTGGTGTTGTCAGGCAGGCCCAGGTCGGTCACGGCGAAGCGGCGCATGCGCTGCGCTAGCGCCAGCCGGGTTTTGAGCGCGGCCGGGGTTTGCGCATCGTCCAGCCATTCGGCAACCGGTTTGGCGGCGGCCATCAGGCTGAGGTGGCCAGTGGCCGACTGCACGTAATACGCGGTGTCGGCACACGCCCCAAGCATGGCGGCCAATGCCAAAGCAAGGGCACCGGTTGCCAAGTGGTGCACCCAGGGTTTGAAATAAAGGCGTGTATGCTTCATGGTCAATGGCACAGTTTACGAAATTCAAACTGGGGTTCAAGCACCAAACCGCGCTGGCGATGCTGCTGTTGGCGGCCATGGCGCTGCTGCTGGCGGGCGTGCCGCGGGCCAGCATGGCCCAGGGCCGCGTGCTGGCCGTCAGCGGCCAGGTGCAAATTCAGCGTGGCGACCGTTTGTTGCCCGTGGTGGTGGGCACCCGGCTGCAAGAGGGCGACGAGTTTTCCAGTGAAAACCAGTCGGAAGCACTGGTGCGGTTTGACGACGGCGCGCGTCTGGCGATCCGCACCGAGTCGCGCCTGCTGATGCAAGACCTCAGGCTCAAAGGGCCAGCCGCCAACCGTCAAAAAACCATCCGCCTGGTGCAGGGTGCGCTGCGTTACATTTCGGGCAAAAGCACAGCCCGCAGCCGGGTGCGGTTTGAGACCACCACCGCCACCGTGGGCATACGTGGCACCGACATTGAACTGGCGGTGTCGCCCGACCCAGTCAACACCGACCCGGCTGGCACCTACCTGAGGGTCAACACCGGGCTGGCCACGCTGGTGGCGTCCGACGGCACCCAGGTCGACGTAGACCCCGGCCAGGTCGCGTTTGGCGGCGACCCCGAGCTGGTGGCGCGTGGCCCCAGCGGGACCCGACGCGCCGCCGCCAGAAAAGTTGATGCACCCACCGGCGGCTTGTTCAAAACTGGGGTGCTGGACAAGCTGATGCGCTGATCGCGCGGGTTGGGCGGGTTGGGCAGGCTGGGTAGCGTTGACGGCGTCCCCTGTGCGATGGCACCAAAGTGAGGGAATTCCCGCCAAACCCAAAGCAGCAAAAAGCGGGCAATCCAGCCTTACTGAGCCGCTGGGGCGTCCGGCAACACGGCCGTGACTTCAATCTCGACCTTGGCGCGGGCTTCCATCAGCGCCACCACCTGCACACAGCTCATGGCGGGGAAATTGCGGCCCATCACCTCGCGGTAAACGGCACCGAGTTCTTTGAGACGGGCCAGGTACTCAACCCGGTCGGTGATGTACCAGGTCATGCGCGTCATGTGTTGTGCACCAGCCCCGGCCTGCTCCAATACCGCTAGCACGTTGCGCAGCGCCTGAGCGGTTTGCAAGATGAAATCGTCTGACTCAAACTGCTGAAGCGCGTTCCAGCCGATTTGCCCGCCGACAAAAATTTGGGTGCCACGTGCCGCAATGCCATTGGCGTAACCTTTGGCGGGTGCCCAGCCGGGGGGTTGGAGATGGGTCATGGGTTTTGCCCTTTGGGTTGAAATTTTGAATATTGCCTCAAGGCAAAGACTTGAGCTTGAAACGCTGCAACTTGCCCGTTTCAGTGCGCGGCAAGGCGGCCACAAACGCCACTTCACGCGGGTATTTGTAGGGCGCGATGCTGGCCTTGACGTGTTCTTGCAGGACTTTGACTTGCGCTGCATCCGCCACGCAACCGGGCTTCAACACCACAAAGGCCTTGATCAGCATGCCGCGCGCCTCATCGGGCTTACCCACCACGGCGCATTCCTGCACGGCCGGGTGGGCGAGCAAGGCGTCTTCCACCTCGGGCGCACCGACGTTGTAACCGGAGGTGATGATCATGTCGTCGGTGCGGGCCTGGTAAAAAAAGTACCCGTCGGCGTCTTGCAGAAAGGCGTCGCCCGGGTAGTTCCAGCCGTTTTTGACGTAACTGGCCTGGCGCACGTCGGCCAGGTAATTGCAGCCCGTGGGGCCGACCACTGCCAGCTTGCCCACGCTGCCACGCGGCAGCTCCTGGCCGCCTTCGTCCACCACCCGCGCGGTGTAACCCGGCACCACTTTGCCGACCGCACCGCGTCGGGCTTCGGGTGCTGCACTGGAGATGAAGATATGGAACATTTCGGTCGCGCCGATGCCGTCGGTCAATTCGATGCCACTGGCCTGCCGCCATAACTGGCGCGTTGCGTCAGGCAGGGCCTCACCCGCGCTCACGCAGACGCGCAGCGCCGGCATGCCGCGCGCGGCGTTCAGGGTTTTCAGAATCGGTGCCATCTGCCGGTAGAAGGTTGGCGCGGTGTAACAAATGGTGGCCCCGACCTCGTGAATCACTTCGGCCATGGCTTGCGGCGTGTACGGCGCATCATGAAAATAAACCGAAGCCCCGGCCCACATGGGAAACACCAGCATGCCGCCCAGCCCAAAGGTAAAGGCCAGGGGTGGACTGCCGATGATGATGTCATCCGGCGCAGCCTTGAGCACGTGGCGCGGCCAGCATTCGCAGGCCGCCAGCACGTCGCGATGGCTGTGCACCGCGGCTTTGGGTAAACCTGTGGTGCCCGAGGTGAAGGCCATCAGGGCGATGTCGGTGGCGGCTGTCGGGCAAGCGACCAGGTCGCCATTTTTTTGCGCCGCCAACACGGCCATCGAACCGGGTTCGTTCATCTGGTTGAATGGCACCACGCTTTGCAGCGATGTGCACTGGGCCGGGTGCTGCGTCTGTGCGCCTTGCAGTTCGGCCAGCAGCGCAAAATCACACAGCGCCAGCACGGGCCGGGCCTTGTCAATGATCTCACCCAGTTCTTTGGCCCGCAGCAGCGGCATGGTGGCCACCGCGATCAGGCCGGCCTTGACCACCGCCAGCCAGGCCAAGGCCATGCCGATGGAGTTGCCACCGCGCAGCAAGACCCGGTTGCCGGGCACCAGATGGAAATCCTCCAGCAACACCCGGGCGATGCGGTCCACCCGCTGACGCACTTCGTCATACGTCAACACCCTGCGCGGCGAACGCAGCAAGGGCCGGTTGGCGAACCCTTTTTGAGCGGCTTTGTCCAGCAGTTCTTCCACCAAATTGATCGACGCCGGGAACTGCAATTGGGGCAAGTCAAACCGCAAGTCGGGGCGTTGGCCGGGCGCGGGCAGGCGCTCGTGCACGAACCGGTCGGTCTGTGCGCTGGGTGGGGTTGGCGGGCTGGGCGTGCCAGCCGTGTTCGATGGGCGGTGGGTCATGTTTTGGGCTTCAAAATGTTATTGCGACCGACTTCAGAGGTAAAAAGTTCTTTATGTTCCCGTCAATACTCAATAGTTTGCTATAGTTTTTATTATTACTTCAAATTCATCCAAAATCAGTCGCCACCAAACACGGGTTTTTGTTTGCTTGAAAACGCATCAAAGGCGCGCTGAAAATCCTGCGTCTGCATGCAGATGGCCTGGGCCTGGGCCTCGGCTTCAATCGCCTGGTCAATCGTCATGGCCCATTCATGCTGCAACATGGTCTTGGTCATGCTGTGGCCAAAGGTGGGGCCTGCGCACAACTCAGCAGCAAGCGCCTGGGTTTTTGCCAGCAGGTCCTGCGGCTCGTGCAAGGCGTTGAAAAAGCCCCAGTTCAGGCCCTCTTGCGCTGTCATTACGCGGCCGGTGTACAGCAGTTCGGACGCCCGGCCCTGCCCGATCATGCGGGGCAGCAAGGCGCAGGCGGCCATGTCGGCCCCGGCCAGGCCCACCCGGGTGAACAGGAAGGCAGTTTTGCTGTTGGCCGTGCCTAACCGCATGTCGCAGGCCAGCGCCATCATGGCCCCGGCGCCCGCGCAAATGCCGTCGATGGCGCCCAAAATGGGTTGCGGGCAATTGCGCATCGTGCGCACCAAATCCCCCGTCATGCGAGTGAATTCAAGCTGCTCGGGCAGACTCATTTCCAGCAAGGGACCGATGATTTCAAACACGTCGCCGCCGCTGCAAAAGTTGCCGCCCGCCCCGGTGATGACCACGGCTTTCACGTCGGTGGCAAATTTGAGCGCGGCAAACAAATCGCGCAGCTCGGCATACGAGTCAAAAGTGAGTGGGTTTTTGCGCTCGGGCCGGTTCAGCGTCAGGGTGCCGACGCCATTCGCCTGGCAAGTCCAGGCAAAGTGTTGCGCGTTGTAGTCGGCCAGCGGCTTGAACTGGCTGCGCATAGGGTTGGCCGGGGTGACGAAATGTTTCATGGGGAGATTCCTTTTTTGACGTGTCCCAACAGGGTGTGCAAGGTGGTGATGTCTTTTGCGCCCAAGCCGGCAAAGGCTTTGACGATCCAGTCTTCATGGGCCAGGGCCATGGTGTTGAATAGCCTGCGGCCTTTTTTTGTCAATGCGACCCGGCTGGCGCGGCGGTCTCCAGGCACCGCGAGGCGTTCGACCAGGCCTTCACCCACCAACTGGTCGGTGATGCCGGTGATGTTGCCGCGCGTGACCATCATGCGGCGCGACAACTCGTTCATCTTCAGGCCATCGACCGAGCGCTCCAGTTGGGCCATCAAGTCAAAACGCGGCAAGGTGGTGTTGAAGCGTTCACGCAGCCCGCCGCGCACACGCGTTTCGATCAACTGCGTGCAGGTGAGCAGGCGCAGCCAAAGGCGCAGGGCCTGCGGGTGCTCTGCGCTGGTGGTGCCGTGCAGGCGGGCTTCTTTGTCCATTTGCAAATATCAATGCTTTTAAATTAATAGCATACTATTCAACAGCCAATGGAACATTAGCCGCATTTTGTCTCTGCAACTCGCGGTAGAGCTGGTCGCGGCCACTTTGGTACTGCTTGGGCCAATCCACTGCGTGGCTGTGCAACTTGGCGGCCTCGTGCAGTGTCCAGTTCGGGTCTGCCAGGTGCGGGCGGGCAATGGCGCAGAGGTCGGCACGACCGGCCGCGATGATGCTGTTGGCCTGGTCGCCCTCGGTGATGGCACCCACCGCCATGGTTTGTATGCCGACCTCGTTGCGGACGCGGTCTGCAAAGGGCGTCTGGTACATGCGGCCATACACGGGCCGGGCGGCGCGTGTGGTCTGGCCGCTGGACACGTCAATGACATCACAACCGGCGGCCTTGAACAGGCCGGCCATCGCGACCGCGTCATCTGCCGTATTGCCGCCGGGCGCCCAGTCATGCGCGGAGATGCGCACGCTCATGGGCCGGTCTTGTGGCCAGACCGCGCGCATGGCCGTGAACACGTCCAGTGGGTAGCGGCAACGCGCTGCGATGTCGCCGCCGAAGCCGTCGGTGCGGCGGTTCGTCAACGGCGAGATAAAACTTGACAGCAGGTAGCCGTGGGCGCAGTGCAGTTCGAGCCAGTCGAAACCCGCGTCGGCTGCACGCTGGGCAGATTGCACAAACTGGGCCTTGAGCAAGTCCATGTCGGCTGGGGTCATGGCCTGCGGCGTCTGGTTTTGCGCCCCGTAGGCAATGGCACTGGCGGCGGTGAGCGGCCAGTTGGCGGCAGTTTCGTTCAAAGGTTCGTCGCTTGCCTCCCAGCCCAGTTGCGTCGACCCCTTGGGCCCGCTGTGCCCCAACTGCATGCCGATTTTGGCGCTGCTGTGGCGGTGCACAAATTCCACGATCCGCCCAAACGCCACGGCTTGTTCATCGTTCCACAAGCCGGGGCAGCCCGGTGTGATGCGCCCCTCGGGCGTGGGGCTCGTCATCTCGACGAACACCAGGGCGGCGCCACCCAGCGCCCTGGCTCCCAGGTGCACCAGGTGGAAATCCTGCGGCACGCCCGCCACCGCGCTGTAGGTGGCCATGGGCGAGACGACGATGCGGTTTTTAAGCTGCAACCCACGCACATCAAGTGGCAGCAGCATGGGCAGCACAGGCGATTTTTGGCCCGACAGCCAGGCCTCGTACCCGCCCAGCCACGCGGCATCGCGCAGGCGCAGGTTTTCGTGGCTGATGCGCTGGCTGCGGGTGAGCATGGCGTAGGCGAACTGCTCGATCTCCATGCCGGTGTAACGCGTCACGTTTTCGAACCACTCGGTCGAGTTGCGGGCCGCGTTCTGGATTTTGAGCACCTCAACGCTGCGCCGCGCCTGGTAGCGCTGGAGAACGGTGCTGATGTCGCGGTCGTCTTGCGTCGCCACCAGCTCATTGGTGCTGGCGGTGAATTCATTCGCCAGGTCAATCGCGTCTTCCAGGGCCAGTTTGGTGCCGCTGCCGATGGAGAAATGCGCCGTGTGCGCCGCATCACCCATCAGCACAAAGGGCGTCGCCTTGCCGTTGACGTCAGCGTGGTGCACCCAGGTGTTGCACACGACGCGGGGGAAACGGATCCAGTTGGCCGAACCGCGCAGGTGTTTGGCGTTGCTGATGAGGGCGTTGCCGTCCAGGTACTTGGCAAACAGGCGTTCGCAAAACGCTACGCCGTCTTCCTGGCTCATGTCTTCTAGGCCATGCGCGCGCCAGACGGCCTCGGGGGTTTCGACGATGAAGGTGGAGGTGTCGGCGTCAAACTGGTAGGCGTGCGCCTGAAACCAGCCGTGTTCGGTCTGCTCGAACGCGAAGGTGAAAGCATCGAATTTTTTGTGCGTGCCAAGCCAGACAAAACGGCACAGGCGGGTGTCGATGTCGGGCTGGTACACGTCGGCATAGCGGGTGCGGATGCGGCTGTTCAGGCCGTCGCAGGCAATCACCAGGTCTGCGTCATAGTGCGCGGCCAGAGCCTGGTCGTCCTGCACGTCCAGCTCGAACACCAAGTCCACCCCCAGCGCGATGCAGCGGTCTTGCAGAATATTCAACAGGCGTTTGCGCCCGATGCCGCAAAAGCCGTGACCGCCCGAACGCACGCTTTTGCCCTTGAAGAAAACTGCGATGTCGTCCCAGTGGTTGAAGGCTTCGCCGATCAGGGCGGCGCTGACCGGGTCGGCCGCGCGCAAATTGTCAAGCGTCTGGTCTGACAGCACCACGCCCCAGCCAAAGGTGTCAAACGGCTTGTTGCGCTCCACCACCGTGATGCGGTGTGCCGGGTTTTGCAGCTTCATGAGCAACGCGAAATAAAGGCCGGAGGGGCCACCACCAACGCAGAGGATGTTCATGGATTGATAGTTTAGGCCTAAACTAAATATTGTCAACCAGCACAAATCCGCACACACCCGTGGCTACGGTCGCCCTATTGCCCTATTGGTGTAGCCGATGAAATCTCAAGCGCCGATCGGGTCGAGCCGGGCGAGGCCTTTCGACAGGCTCAGGGTGAAAGCTTCATATTTCACCCGACCGCAGCAACCGCTGCTGCGGGTGGCCCGCAGGACGTGGCGCAAAATACGCCCCATGAAACCACCCGCAAGACTGCAATCCCTCATCGAAGAAGGCCTGATCGACACCGTTGTGCGCCAGCTCATGAGCGGTAAGGAGGCCATGGTGTTTGTGGTGCGTTGCGGCGACGAGACCCGCTGCGCCAAGGTCTACAAAGAAGCCACCCAGCGCAGCTTTCGCCAGGCGGTGGACTACACCGAAAACCGCCGCGTCAAAAACACCCGCCAGGCCCGCGCCATGGCCAAGGGCAGCAAATTTGGCCGTGAAGCGCAGGAAGCGGCCTGGCAAAGCGCCGAAGTGGATGCTCTTTACCGGCTGGCAAGCGCTGGCGTGCGGGTGCCCAAGCCCTACAACTTTCACGAGGGCGTGTTGTTGATGGAACTGGTGACCGATGAACATGGTGATGCAGCGCCGCGCTTGAATGACCTGCAATTCAGCCCCGAAGGTGCGCGCACCCACCACGCCGCCCTGCTGATGGAGGTGGTGCGCATGTTGTGCGCTGGGGTGGTGCACGGGGACCTGTCCGAGTTCAACATTCTGCTGGGGCACGACAAGGGGCGCGATGCCCCGGTCATCATCGACCCGCCGCAGGCGGTGGACGCGGCCGGCAACAACCACGCGCAGCGCATGCTGCTGCGCGACGTGGCCAATCTGCGCAACTTTTTTGGCCAATTTGCGCCCGAGCTGCTGGCCACCGACTTTGGCCCGGAGATTTGGGGCCTTTACCAACGGGGGGTGCTGGACCCCGAAGTCAAACTTTCCGGGCGGTTTGTGCACAACGCCAAGGCAGTGGACGTGGGCAGCGTGATCCGCGAAATCAGCGATGCCGCAGCCGACGAGGCCGCCCGGCGCCTGCGCATGGCAGCGAGCTAGCGCCCCGCCCCAGCTTTCACGTTCACGCAAGCCCGCCCACGACCCGCGGGGTCTGCGGCAGGCTTGCGTCGGGCCGCGCTGTTTCGGATTCCCCGGGTCTTGTCCCTTTGCATTTTGGGCGATTTATTGACCTTTTAATGAGAACGATTCGCATTACAATAGACGCATTGCCAATCACAAATGCCTCGAAAGAATCGTTCTCATGCCAATTGCCAAATCGAAGCCATTGCTTAAAAAGACCTGTACGCCCACGCTGTTGCCATTGGGCGCGATGCTGTTGGCGGGCTCCTTTGGCGCAATGGCGCAAACCACGCCAGATGCTGACAAGACGCTGAAACCCGTGACGGTGCAGGAAACCCGCGACCGCGCCACACAAACCTACCAAAGCGGCGTCACAGCCATCGGCAAAGCCCCGATGGCGGCCAAAGACATTCCGCAGTCGCTCACCATCGTCAATGAAAAGCTGATCCATGACCAAGGCAGCGACAGCATGAAAGACGCCCTGCGCAATGTGCCCGGCATCACCTTCGAAGCCGGTGAAGGCGGCCGCATTGGCGACAACATCCGCCTGCGCGGCTTCAGCGTGGTGGGGGACATTTACCTCGATGGCATCCGTGACATTGCCCAGTACAACCGCGACGTCTTCAACTATGACCGCGTCGAAGTGTTGCGCGGATCGGCCTCCATGTTGTTTGGCCGCGGCTCCACCGGCGGCGTCGTGAACCAGGTCAGCAAACTGCCCGAGCTGTACCAGCAAAACGAGGTCAATGTCACGGCAGGCACCGGCAAGTACCTGCGCTTGACTGGCGACTTCAACCTCAAAACGGGCGAAGATTCAGCCCTGCGTATTGGTGCCATGACCACAGACTGGGATGGCCGGGCAGACAAGGCCTCCACCAGCCGTCGCGGGCTGGCGCTGGACTACCGGCTTGGCATCGGTACGCCGGACGAGTTTTTGTTCAGCCTCTACCACCTCAACTACGACGATAAACCCGACCTGGGAGGCCGCTGGCTGCAAGGCGCCCCAGCGCCCTTCCCGACCAACAAGTGGTAT
Source organism: Burkholderiales bacterium (assembly GCA_025360385.1). GTDB lineage: Bacteria > Pseudomonadota > Gammaproteobacteria > Burkholderiales > Burkholderiaceae_C > JANYCG01. The sequence continues at coordinate 15,038 of JANYCG010000230.1, forward strand.
GGTGCCAATTCGGATTACCAACGCGACAGCGCGGACATGGCCACTGTCACCCACACGCACCGCTGGAGCGACGGCAGCTCGCTTAAAACCACGCTGCGCGACGGCATCTTCAGCCGGGATCTGTGGGCAACCCAGATCAACGCATTGGCCGCCACAGTGACACCGACCAATTTCGGGCCCGGCACCGTCGTCCCGCGCGGCACGCAAACCCGGGCTGGCGACGAGCACCATACTTTTTTGCAGAGTGATTACCTGACCAAGACCAACTGGTTCGGTCTGAAGAACGACGTGCTTGCCGGCGTCGACTATGCGCGCGAGAATTCCGTGCGTTTTGACTACACTGGCGTGCCATTGCGGCCGAACACCACCGTAGCGCAAGCCGACAACAGCCCATTGCTTGACACGCGTATCAAACGACGCTTGACCGAGTTCAGCGCCAACGCCTTGGGCATTTACTTGCAAGACACCATCAGCCTCACGCCCCACTGGAAATTGGTCGGAGGCTTGCGCTGGGATAATTTTGCCGGCGACTATGACCGCTCAGGCAATCCGGCGCCCAACAACACGGCGCTTGCCAGAAGCGACGGCGTCTGGAGCAAACGCCTGGGCCTGATGTTCCAGCCGAACGACGAGGTGAGTTATTACGCCTCTTACGGCACCTCGTTCAACACGTCGGGCGACCTGTACCAGTTTGACGCCAACAGCGCCAACACGCCACCCGAAAGCAGCGCCAACTTTGAGATTGGCGCCAAGTGGGAACTTTACGCAGGAGACCTGTCTGTGCGCACTGCCCTGGCCCGCACCGACAAATTCAACGAACGCAACACCGACGTGAACCAGGCCACGGGTGAATTTTTGCTGTCTGGCCAGCGCCATACCAACTCGCTGGAGTTTGAGGTGTCCGGCCGCATCAACCCTCGGTGGGACGTTTTTGCCGGGATCGTGTTCATGGACGGCGTGATTGATCAGGCAGGGTCGGCCGCAGCCGCGCAGGCCACAGTCGGCATGAACCCCGGCTTGACGCCGGCCCGCCAGGGCAACCTCTGGACAACCTACAAGCTTGACAACAAATGGCGCATTGGCGGCGGCTTCACGGCCATCAGCGAACAGGGCCCTGCGTCGGCCAACCCGGTGAACCTGGCTTTCCGTGCGCCCGGTTATGTGAAGTTTGATGCGCTCGTGGAATACGAAATCAACGCCAACAACACCCTCAAGCTCAACATCGACAACATTGGTGACACCGTGTTTTACAGCTCGCTTTACCAGGCTTGGCCTACGCTGGGCGCTGGGCGCAGCATCCGCGCCACGCTCACCAGCCGATTCTAAATTTTCAACATTTCAAACCATGCTGCTGCGCATCCACACCGTCTTGACCCAGGATGAACTGGCCCGGGTTCGCCAGTTGCTGCTGTCCAGCGACTGGACCGATGGCCGCGTGACCGCTGGTAGCCAGAGCGGCGCAGTGAAGAATAACCTGCAACTGCCAGAGGATTCAGCCGGGGCGCAACAGGCCAGGCAGATCGTCTCCGTCGCGCTGGCACGCAACCCGATGTTCGTCACCGGTGCACTGCCCAAATCGGTCTACCCGCCACTGTTCAACCGGTACCACGGCGCTGCCAACGCCTTTGGCGACCACATCGACAACGCCGTGCGCACCCATGCCGCCACGGCGCGCCATGTGCGCACCGACATCTCGTGCACGCTGTTCCTCTGTGACCCCGCCAGTTACGACGGCGGCGAGCTGGTGGTGCAGGACACCTATGGCGAGCAGCGCATCAAGTTTGATGCGGGCGACCTGGTGATGTACCCCGGTACCTCGGTGCACCGGGTCGAACCTGTCACGCGCGGCGAACGGCTTGCCAGTTTTTTTTGGGTGGAAAGTATGGTTCGCCACGATGCCCAGCGCCGCCTGCTGTTTGACATGGACATGGCGATCCTCGCCCTGCGGCAAAAATCCGAAGCAGCGTCGGGCGACAGTGATGAAGTGGTCAAACTCACGGGCTGTTATCACAACCTGTTGCGCATGTGGG
>JANYCG010000292.1 GCA_025360385.1 Burkholderiales bacterium
GCATCGAGGCGTGCCGGGCATTCGGGGTGGCCCTGCCCCATATCGTGGGTTTTGCAGTCGGGGTGGGAAAAGTAGCCCGTCGTGTTCACTATTTTTGTCACAATGTCTGCGTCTCTTTTATCGGTTAACGTGCTGGCATGAATATTCCGGAAAAACTCAAATCAATTCTAGGCCAGCTTGAAAAAGTCATTGTCGGCAAACCCACCCAGATTCAAGATTGCGTCGCCTGCCTTCTGGCCGGCGGCCATTTGCTGATTGAAGACGTGCCCGGCGTCGGCAAAACCACGTTGGCACATGCCCTGGCAAAAACCTTTGGCCTGCAGTTCTCACGCGTGCAGTTCACTTCGGACCTGATGCCCAGCGACCTGTCCGGCGTGTCAATTTACGAACGCGGAAAAGAATCTTTTGTGTTTCACCCTGGCCCCATCTTCGCCCAAGTGCTGCTGGCCGACGAAATCAACCGCGCCAGCCCCAAAACTCAAAGCGCGCTGCTGGAGGCCATGGAAGAAAAACAGGTTTCGATTGAAGGCGAAACCCGCCCCCTGCCCTCGCCCTTCTTTGTGATTGCCACGCAAAACCCGCATGACCAGTTGGGCACCTATGCGCTGCCCGAATCGCAACTGGACCGGTTTTTGATGCGCATCTCGCTGGGCTACCCAGACCGCGCTTCCGAACGGGAACTGCTGGCGGGGCAAGACCGGCGCGACTTGATTGAGGCCTTGCCCAGCCTGCTCACGCTGCAGGAGATGCTGGGTTTGCAACACGCCGTCTTGCAGGTTCACGCGGCCGGCCCACTGCTGGATTACGTGCAGGACTTGATGACCGCCAGCCGCAGCGGCCAGTGGTTTTTGCAAGGCCTGAGCCCACGCGCCGGCATTGCGGTGGTGCGGGCGGCCAAGGCCCAGGCGCTTTTGTGCGGGCGTGACTACGTGGCACCCGACGATGTGCAGGCCATCCTGCCGCAAACCATCGCGCACCGGCTGATCCCGGTCGGCGACGCTGGGCGTGGCGCGGTCGAGCAGGTGCGGGCCCTGATTGAAGCTGTGCCGCTGCCGTGAACCCGATCACACTTGTGCGCTCGCGCTTCCTGCGCTGGTGGCAGTCCAGAACTCCGTTCAAGGACAGCAGCACACTGCACCAGCGCAACGTCTACATCCTGCCCACCCGGCCTGGCTTCACGCTGGCTGCGACTTTGCTGGTGCTGCTGGTGGCGTCCATCAATTACCAGCTCAACCTGGGCTACCTGCTGACCTTTTTGCTGGCCGGCAGCGCCGTTGTCGGCATGCATGTCTGCCATGGCACCTTGCGCGGCCTTACTTTGAATTTGATAGCGCCTGATGCCCATTTCGCGGGGACTAGCGCCAGAATTGGCATCAACCTGGTGAGCCAGCGCAAATCCATCCGTCATGGCATCGGCCTGGCTTTTATCGACGACCCGCATTGGGTCTGGACCGACGTGCCCGCGCAAGGCTACAGCACCGCCCACGTCGCCTTCAAACCCCTGCAGCGTGGCCTGCAGCGCGTCCCCACCGTGACCGCAGAAACCCGTTTCCCGCTGGGCACCTTCAGGGTCTGGACGGTCTGGCGCCCAGCCGCCCAGATGTTGGTCTACCCCGCACCCGAACCCCATGCGCCGCCTCTGCCGCCAGGTGAGCCCAAAAGCGGCAACGCGATGGCCCAGCGCCCGCAGGCCAGCGGCGAGTTTGACGGCGTGCGTGCCTACCGGCGCGGTGACCCGCTCAAGCTGGTGGTTTGGAAAAAGGCCGTCAAAGCCGACCAACTGGTCAGTCGCGATGCCCAGCAAACCCAGCGTTTCGAACTGTGGCTGGACTTTGCCCATACCGGCCTGGCCGACACTGAACACAAGCTCTCCCGCTTGTGCTCCTGGGTGCTGGCCGCAGACAAATTGGGCCTGGACTATGGCCTGCGCGTGCCCGGCCAGGAGGTCAAGCCGGGTGCTGGCGAAGTGCACCGCAAGCGTTGCCTGGAAGCCCTCGCGCTGTGTTGAGCTTGGCCTCCCGTTGGTGGTTGGCGTTGCCGCGTTAAGCCTGACCTAAGAATCCTGGTGCATCCTGTCGGCTGCCTGTAAGCACTGCACCCAAACAACCGCTATAAAACCATGCGCCTGCTGCTGGTCGAAGACGACTTGATGATCGGAGAAACCGTGCTCGACGTACTGCGCGCCGAGCACTTCGCCGTGGACTGGGTCAAAGACGGGGCCATGGCCGACACCGCGCTGCGTTCACAGCATTACGACCTGGCGCTGCTGGACCTGGGCCTGCCAAAACGCGACGGCCTGGACGTGCTCAGGGCCCTGCGCGCGCGTAAGGACGCGACACCCGTGCTGATCGTCACGGCGCGTGATGCTGTGGTTGACCGCGTGGCTGGGCTGAACGCCGGTGCCGATGACTACGTGCTCAAGCCCTATGACCTGGACGAGTTGCTGGCGCGCATCCGGGCGCTGATCCGGCGCAGCGCTGGCAGTGCAGATTCAACCCTGGAAGTCCAGGGCCTGCACCTGAACTCCATCACACATGAGGCCAGCCGTGGCGGTGAAGCCATCGCCCTGTCGGCGCGTGAATGGGCCGTGCTTGAAGCCCTGATGGCGCGTCCTGGTGTGGTCTTGTCGCGTGCGCAATTGGAGGAAAAACTCTATGGCTGGAAAGACGAAGTCAGCAGCAACGCGGTCGAAGTCTATGTGCATGGCCTGCGCAAAAAGCTCGGCAATGAGCTGATCCAGACCGTGCGCGGCTTGGGTTACGTCTTGGCAAAGTGATGGCAAAACCATGCGCAATGCACAACCACTGCTGACCACAGCCAAGACCCATTCCCTGCGCAAACGCCTGCTGGGTTCGGTCATGACCGCCATCCTGCTGGCGGCTTTGTTCCAGGCGGTGTCGGCCTACCGGGGCGCCTTGCAACAGGCGGACGAGATGTTCGATTACCACCTGCAGCAGATGGCCTATTCGCTGCGCGGCGGGCCGGCGCTGGCCGCGCCCCTTCTGCAAGGTGACGACAACGCCGATGTGGATTACGTCATCCAGATCTGGGGGCCCGATGGCGTGCAGCTGTTCCGCTCTTCCCGCGGCCCCATGCCGCCCAGGGCGGTGCTGGGGTTCTCGGATGTGATGCTCGATGGCTCGCTCTATCGCGTGTATTCGGTGCAGACGCCACTCCAGACCATACAGATTGCACAAGACATGGGCGCGCGCCAGGCGCGGGCGCGGGCGCTGGCCGTGCGCGCCATGTTGCCCATGGCACTGATCGCGCCGCTGCTGATGCTGATCCTCTGGTGGGTGATCCGCCATTCCCTCACGCCATTGGAGCGCACGCGCCAGCAAGTGGCCACACGCGAGGCAGATGACCTGTCGCCGCTGAACGAGGCGGGCCTGCCCGATGAGGTGCGCCCGCTGGTGCAGGAGCTCAACTTGCTGTTTGGCCGTGTCCATGCCGCGTTTGACGCGCAGAAATCATTTGTCGCCAACGCCGCACACGAACTTCGTTCGCCCTTGACGGCGCTCAAGCTGCAAGCCCAGGCGCTGGGCCGCTTGCACAACGGCGCGCCAGGTGACGCGGCCACCCCTACCGCAACCACCACCGCCATCACCCGTCTGAACCAAGGCATCGACCGCGCCATCCGCCTGATGAACCAGTTGCTGGTGCTGGCGCGTCAGGAGTCTGGCGGTGAAGCGAGCGGGGCCTGGCAGGGTGTTGACCTGCAGAACCTGGTGCAACAGGCCGTTGCCGACGTCTTGCCACTGGCCCAGGCACGCATGATCGACCTCGGCGTGACAGGCCAGGGCTCAGCCTGGGTGCAGGGTGATGCCGACGCCCTGCGCATCCTCTTGCGCAATCTGCTGGACAACGCCATCAAATACACACCACCCAAGGGTTACGTGGATGTGGCTGTCCAGACCCGTGACAAAGGCATAGCGCTGGCCATTGATGATTCCGGCCCCGGCATTGCAATGGCCGATCGCAGCCGCGTGTTCGAGCGTTTTTTCCGCAGCCCGGATGCGGCGGCGAGTGGTGAAGGCAGCGGCCTGGGCCTGGCCATCGTGCAGACGATAGCGCAGCGCCATCAAGCCAGCCTGAGGCTCGACCGGTCGGCCACACGTGGCGGCCTGCACGTGGAAGTGCTTTTTCCGCCGGCCTGAGCCATCCGCTGGCTTAAGACTGGCCTAAGCCAGCCCCGGCACAGTGGGGTCATTGCAATTCACTGCAATGGATTCAACCCAAGGAGTTTTCATGACAACACGATCCCTCAAGAGCACCCGCCTGGTGCTGGCTCTGATGGCCTCTGGCTTGATTGGCGGCGCCAGCGTCACGGCGCTGCAGCACCTGTCTGCAGCCCATGCGGCGAACGCGCCTGTTGCCGTGGCGTCCACCGTTGCAGCGACTGGCAGTGCCTCGGTGCCTATGGCCCTGCCTGACTTTGCCCAGATCACCGCGCAGCAAGGCCCGGCGGTCGTCAACATCAGCGTGACCGGCATCGTCAAGACATCCGATGAAACACCCACCGCGCGGCGCGGCCAGCAGGACGACCCGTTTGGCAACGACCCGTTTTTTGAATTTTTCCGCCGCTTCCAGCAAGGTCCGCAGGGCCAGCAAAGGGGCCAGGGCGCACCGCGTGAAACACCAGTGCGCGGCCAAGGCTCGGGCTTTATCGTCAGTGCCGACGGCATCATCCTGACCAACGCCCATGTGGTGCGTGACGCCAAAGAGGTCACCGTCAAACTCACCGACCGGCGTGAATTCATCGCCAAAGTCCTGGGCGCAGACCCCAAGACTGACGTCGCCGTCTTGAAGATTGACGCCAAAAATCTGCCAGTAGTGACCCTGGGCAAAACCAGCGAGCTGCGCGTGGGCGAATGGGTGCTGGCGATTGGCTCACCCTTTGGTTTTGAAAACACGGTGACGGCCGGTGTGGTCAGCGCCAAAGGCCGCTCGCTGCCCGACGACAGCGCCGTGCCCTTCATTCAGACCGACGTCGCGGTGAACCCCGGCAACTCGGGCGGGCCGCTCTTCAACACGCGCGGCGAGGTGGTGGGCATCAACTCGCAAATCTACAGCCGCACCGGCGGTTACCAGGGTGTGTCGTTCGCGATTCCGATCGACCTGGCCGCGAAAATCAAGGACCAGATCGTGGCCCACGGCAAGGTGGAGCATGCACGTCTGGGCGTGGCGGTGCAGGAGGTCAACCAGGTGCTGGCCGACTCCTTCAAACTCGACAAACCCGAAGGCGCGCTGGTGTCGGGTGTCGAAAAAAGCGGACCCGCCGAGAAGGCTGGCCTGCAGGCCGGGGACGTGATCCGCAAGGTCGACGGTCGCGCCATCATCTCGTCAGGTGATTTGCCCGCCGCCATTGGCCTGTCAGCCCCTGGCGACAAGGTGCGCCTTGAAATCTGGCGCCAGGGCTCAGCCCAGGAGATCGAAGCCAGACTGGGCAATGCCAACGACAAGTCGACCGAGGTAGCCGACAATTCGGCGGCCTCGCAACAGGGCCGCCTGGGCCTGTCGCTGCGGCCCCTGCAGCCCGATGAACTTCGTGCGGTGGGTGTCACCAGCGGTTTGCTGATTGAGAACACCAGCGGCGCCGCCGCCAAAGCCGGCGTGGAAGCCGGCGACGTGCTGCTGGCGGTGAATGGGCAGGCCGTGAAAAGCATTGACCAGGTGCGCTCAGCCGTGGCCAAGTCCGACAAGTCCGTGGCGTTGTTGATCCAGCGCGGCGACGAGAAGATTTTTGTGCCGGTGCGGATTGGCTAAAGCAGGGCGAATCCCGCTCCGATTGATCCGGCCCCGTGATGTTTGAACCGTTAAACCTGAGCTTGTCGAAGGGCTTCGACAAGCTCAGCCTGAACGGAATTTAAGACTTCAACAGGCCGGATCAATAACACACGCTCGGGCCTCAGCAAAGCCGAAGCAAAGCACCTTGGGCGGCTGCGTCCGCGTCACCTGACGCGTATGCAGCCGCCTTGGGAGCCCTAATGCGCGGCTACCCACCGGCAGCCGCCCTGAGACGACCAGTCGCCGTCTTGGAACGATGCGCAGGCCCAACCTGAAGTAGCATCCGTGCGTATGTTCAAAAAGCTCGATGCCCTGCCCCGCGACAGCCGCGACACCTTGTTCCTTTTGTTTGTGATTGCCTGGGTGGTGTTGCCCCAGGTCGGTGAGCTGCCGCTGTGGTGCAGCCTGCTGTTTGCCAGCGTGTTGGGCTGGCGCGGTCTGCTGGCCGTGCAGAATAGGCCGTTGCCCTCCAAATGGTGGCTGGTGGGGCTGCTGGTGGTCACCGTGGCAGCCACCTGGTTCACCTACCGCACCATGACCGGGCGCGACGCGGGCGTCACGCTGATCGTGGTCTTGCTGGCTTTGAAGACGCTGGAGCTGCGCGCCAAACGGGATGCGTTTGTCGTGTTTTTCCTGAGCTTTTTCACCCTGCTCACCAACTTCTTTTTTTCCCAGTCGCTGCTGACGGCTGCGGCGATGCTGATCGCGCTGCTGGGCCTGCTCACGGCCTTGGTCAACACCCACATGCCGGTCGGCAAACCGCCCCTGTTGCAGGCGGCCAAAACGGCGGGCTTCATGGCGCTGCTGGGGGCGCCGGTGATGGCCGTATTGTTTGTGCTGTTCCCGCGCATGGCGCCGCTGTGGGGCGTACCCAGCGACGCCATGACCGGGCGCAGCGGCCTGTCGCCCAACATGGTGGTCGGTGCCATTGCCAAACTGGCGCTGGACTCCAGCATCGCCATGCGCTTGAAGTTCAACGGCGAGCCGCCGGACCAGGCACAGATGTATTTCCGCGGCCCCGTGTTGTCGCGTTTTGATGGCCGCGAATGGCAGCCTTCGCGCGCCGGTTTTGGCACTGGTTTTGGCCCAGCCGCCAACGCCAGCCTGCAAACCAGCGGTACCGCCTATGACTACGAGGTGACGCTGGAGCCGACCCAGCGCCCTTGGCTGCTGGTGCTGGATGCAACGCCTGAGCGACCCCAAATTGCCAACACCAATGCCGTGATGACGCGGGACATGCAATGGGTCGCAGACCGCACCTTCAATGACTTGGCACGTTACAAAGCCAGGAGCTACCCAGACTTTCAGTACGCGCCCATTCAGTCGATTCCCCAGATGCAGGAGTTTCTGGCCCTGCCTTTGGGCATTAACCCGCGCACCCAGGCGCTGGCGGCGCAGATGAAGGCTGAGCCGCGCCTTCAAGGTGCCAGCGCCATGGTCCTGGTCGAGGCCGTGCTGAACCGCCTCAAGACCGGTGGCTACAGCTACACGCTGGAGCCAGGCGTGTACGGCCAGCACACGGCTGACGAGTTCTGGTTTGACCGCAAAGAAGGCTTCTGTGAGCACATTGCGTCCAGTTTTGTATTGCTCACGCGCGCGCTGGGCGTGCCCGCACGGGTGGTCACCGGCTACCAGGGCGGCGAGCGCAACGGCGTGGACGGTTTTTGGGTGGTGCGCCAAAGCGACGCCCACGCCTGGGCCGAGGTTTGGGTCGCCGGACGTGGCTGGGTACGGGTTGACCCAACGTCGTCGGTGGCGCCTGGGCGCACTGCCAGTTTGCAACGTTTGCAGGCGCAGCAGGGCCTGCTCGCGTCAGCCCTGGGCGGTGCCTTTGGCACCTTCAGCCCGACCCTGCTGAGCGGGCTGCGCAACGCTTGGGAAGCCGTCAACAACAGTTGGAACCAATGGGTGCTGAATTATTCTGAGAGCAAACAAATGGACTTGCTGAAAAACATCGGCTTTGGCTCGCCCAGCTGGGAAGACCTGGGTTACGTGTTGGCGGGCATGCTGGTGTTGGTGAGCCTGTGCGGTGCGGCCTGGACTTTGTGGGAGCGCAATCGGCACGACCCCTGGCTGCGCCTGTTGCAGCAGGCAACCCAGCGGCTTGCCAAAGCCGGTTTTGTGATTGCCCCCAACAGCCCGCCGCGCAGTGTGGCAGACCAACTGAAGCAAAAACCCTATGACGGTGCGGGTGTGATCCGCGACTGGCTGCTGCGCCTTGAGGCCTTGCGGTATGCGCCGCAGGCCACCGCCCGGCTGGTCAACTTGAGCCTCTTGATGCGCGAATTCAAGCAGTTGCCATGGCCGAAATGAGGAGTTTTGCATGAGCTCAGTCGTGCCGCCCTCGCCGGCCTTGCCCACGTCCGGTTCATTTCGGGGAGTTTTCATTGCTTTATTATTGATAGCAAGCTATTCATTATCTACGGGGACTTTTGCCAAAAACACTTCTACGTCAACAAAAAATCCCACGCCAAAGGCAAAACAGCCACCGAACAAACTCCCCGCCCAAGGCCGACCTTACGCCTTGCGCGACGACGCCATGCAACTGGCCGACGACATTGCCGCCAGGCGCGACCTGGACCGTGACTGGGTGCGCAAAGCCGTGGGCGAGGCGCAATATTTGCCGCTCATCAGCAAACTGATGTCCCCGCCCGCCCAAGGCACGGTCAAGAACTGGCGCGTTTACCGCAGCCGCTTCATTGACCCGGTGCGCATCAACGCGGGTGTGGCGTTTTGGCAGGCCCACCGCGACGCCCTGGCGCGGGCGCAGGCGCAATATGGCGTGCCGCCCGAAATCATTGTGGGCATCATTGGCGTAGAGACCATCTATGGCCAGCAAGTTGGCAATTTCAGGGTGATCGACGCCTTGGCCACTTTGACCTTTGACTTCCCAAATTCCCACCCCCGGGCCCGCGAGCGGCGCGAGTATTTTCAAAGCGAGCTGGAGCAGTTTTTAAGCCTGGCCAGCCGCACCGGCCAAGACCCGCTGGCCTTGCGCGGCAGTTTTGCCGGGGCCATGGGCCTGCCGCAATTCATGCCATCCAGCTGGTCCAAATACGCGATTGATTTTGATGGCGACGGCAAAGTCGATTTGTTCAACAGCCCCACTGACGTGATCGGTTCCGTGGCCAATTATTTCAGGGCCTTCAACTGGCAAGCTGGAATGCCCACCCACTACACGGTGACGTTTGATGCGACCCGCGTGAACCTGGATGTGCTGCTGGCACCCGACATCCTGCCCACCTTCAGCGTCGCCCGCTTTACCGCGCTGGGCGCGGTGCTTCCCGAAGCAGCGCTGGGCCACACCGGCCCGCTGGCGCTGGTCGAGTTGCAAAACTCAGGCGGCGAACCAAACTACGTGGCTGGCACCGAGAACTTTTACGCCATCACCCGCTACAACTGGAGCAGTTATTACGCGATGGCGGTGATTGAACTCGGCCAGGCCGTCGCGGCCGCCGTCCGGATCAAAAGCCCACCTTGAACGCTTCTATTTCTATAGCTAGCTATTCAATATTCGCGGGAACATTCGGCACTTTTACCTCTGAACTCTGCGGGTCAGGCCGGTGGCAACCCGTGGCCGCAAACCGTCGGCCAGACGCGGCTATTGCCGCACGGCCCCAATGTCCACCGTCGTCGTCTCGCGGGTGAAGACACGAACTTCAGTGCGGCCATCTTGTTTGAGGCCCCAAGGCAGTGGCAGGTTGTCGCTGACCACGCTGAGCACGTGCGTGCCTGCCGTGACGTAAGCGAACTCGAAGCGGCCCTGGGCGTCTGTGTTGGTGGCGAAACGGCCGTCCAGCAGCACGGTGACGTTGGCGGCACCTTGTTCGGACGCCTCGCGCCGGCCGCTTTGGTTGTCATCCAGGAAAACCGAGCCAGTCAAGCGTCCGGCGGCCGACCCCGGTGCGCCCCCGACGGGTGCCCGGGCCCGCCCTGCGCTGTCTTCAAACCGCAGTGTGATCGAGATGCCGCTGTCCCGTGTGCCGGCGCTGACCAGCGCGGGCTGGGTCAGGGGGCTTTGCGCCAAATTGACAGCGCCGCCGCTGCCGTTCACCGCGTACACCGCGCCTTGCAAAGACCACTGTGGCGCAAAGCGCCAGCTCAGGCCGGAGTTCAGCGTGTACTGAGCCTGGTCCGGGCTCCAGCGGCCCTGAAAGCTGTGGGTGAGCGACAGGCGTTGCCCCGGCGACCAATTGGCATTGATGGCCACGCCTTGGCCCAAGGTGTCCAACCCGCCCCGCTGGTCACGGTCCAGAAGCAGCGTGGTGGACAGGCGCAACTCCTGAAAGCCGCTCCACTCATGGTCAAGTTTTACCTGGACCTGGCGCTCGCCGGAGTCGGCAGACGCGACATCAATCTGCGCCCGCGTCAGCCCCAATGCATTGGAAAACTGGGTGTACAACAGGCCAGACTGCGCCTGAATGCCGTAGTTGCGCTGGCTGATGCCCACGCCAAAACTGGTGCGGCTGGTGTACTGGTAACGCACATTGTTGTTGACGTAATACCCGTTGGCGGTCAAGCCTGACAGCGAGTTGAACAGCTCCAGCGACGACTCGGTCTGCCATTGCCGCGTGCGCCAGTTGTGCCGGGCGTAGGCGCCTTGCAAATCATTGGCCATGGGCAAGTCCAGCCAGGACAGGCCAGGCTCCAGCCGGAACAGACCCCAACTGGTCAGGTGGGCGCCGTTGCCAAAACCGCCGTCCAGCCACAAACCACGTGCTGGCGCATTGGGGTTGCCCAACAAATCGGTGCCGGTGTTGCGGCCTGTAAGTGCATTGGCCTGCAAAAAGCGCACAGCGCTGGCATCGCCCTGGGCGGCCCAGTCGTGGCGGGCGGCCAGGTAAAGGCCCTGCGCGTCAAGACTGCCCTGGCCGGCCGTGGTCAAAGCCAGCGCAGACGTCACGTTTTGTGCCTGCGCTGCCATTGCGCCCCACTCCCAACGGCCACCGCCGAGCGTCAACACATTGTGGGCCGCGACCAGGCCGTAGTTGCCCTGGGACGCGGTGAAGGCCGCCACCGGAAAGCCTGAAAACCGACCCGGCTGCCCCACGGCCGCCACCAGGCCCAGATCGCGCCCCTGTTGCCAGACGCTGGTGGCACCCAGCATGGCCGGGGTGGGCACCGAGATGCGGGGGCTTTTGCGCGCCAGGTCCAGCGCCGGCAGATTGATCATGCCCAGGGCATTGTCCACGCGCCAGCCGGCGTCAAAGGGCATGCCGATCTGGCGCAGGACAAACGAGGCCTGTCCGCCCTGCCCCGTCCCCTGGGTATCACTTTGCAGGCTGGCATTGCCCGACAGGCTGCCGTAATACAGCGTGTCCAGGTAGCCGCTGGCCTTGAGGCCCAGAGAGCCGCTGGCCGCGCCTTGCGACTGTCGCTGGTCGCTCAGGGCTTCCAGGCTGTAGCCACGCGGCAGGCCAGCTGAATCGTACTTTTTTTGGGCAATTTCTTCCTCGTCATCCAAGGCCTTCAGGCCGTCAATCACTCTGTCCTGGTAGGGCGCAAGCGGCGCTGGAGGCGGCGTCGGCGTCTGAGCCTGCGCCCAAAAATGCAGGGTGCAAAGCAATGCCGCTGTGGCGCCCCGACGCCCCATCACGGCGCTTGGAAGGTGTGCTCAAACGGGATGCGCTGCTCGTTCCACTCCAGCGCGCCCTTGACGGTCACCGGGAAGTTGATCTGGCTGACCGCCGCGCCGCCCTCGACATTCGCGTTCAAGGCAATGGCCCGAGTTTCACCCGGCAAGATCGGCAAGGTGCTGGGCGTGAACTCCAGCTTGATGCCTTTGGCGTCTGTGCCGGTCAGCAGCCCGGCCACGCGGCCATGCGCATTGCCGGTGTTGGCGACATCCAGAGTGGGCACATGGGCCGCATCTGCGCTGACGCGCCGGCCCTCGATGGCAAGCCTTGCCTGCGTGCCCACCATGCTGGCGTACACAATGACACCAATACGGCCCAACACCGGAAAACTCACGCCGCCGCCGCTGGACACCGTGGCCGCGTCCTGGCCCTCAAACATGATGGCAAAGCGGCATTCCATGACGGGCGCATCGGCGGGCGGCGCAATTTCAAAACGGAAACGGTTTTTGCCATTGCCGGCCACCGTCATCTCACGGCGCTCCAGCGCCACCCACTGGCGGCAACTGTTGGCCTGCAAATCGTCAAAAAAGTCCACGCCGCCGTTGGTGTTGATGCGCCAGTCGTTGGTGTAAATCCGAAAACGCCCGGGCATCGGCCCGACTTGGCTTACCTCCAGCACCAGGCGCGTGGTCTGGCCCGGCTTGACCGACGTTTCAACCCGTGGCGGTGAAATCAGCGCCGCAAACCCCTGGGCCTGCACCTGCGCCCAGGGCATCCCAATGGCCGTCAGCGCAATTATTTTCCAGGCCGGCAGCCGACGGAGTTTCATGGCAAGTCAATCTCGAAATTAAAGCGCAGGATTTGCGCGGAAGACAACAGGCGGCCATCGGTCTGAATCGTCACGGTCAGCACGTCATCAAGGCTTGCGCCGGGCACCACGCCAGACCACACCAGGCCGCGTTGGCCAGAACTCAATTGTCCGCTCAAAAGCGGGCCTTGCACCTGCCAGCTGGCCTGCACCACGGTGCCAGGCTGGGCTGGCAAGGCCATGAATATCCGGGCGCGCTGGCCCGTCCATTGGCGCGTGTCAAGCCGCAGTTGCACCCGGGTCACGCCTTGCACCTGGTGGTCGCCGGTGGCGGGTGAAATGGAGCGCCACTGCAAGGGCAGGCTCGCATTGAGCACCGTGCTGCGGGAGTCGTCCACCTGGAACGTCGCAGCTTCTGTCAACGGCGCCTGCAGCATGGCCCAAAACAGAACCGCCACTGTGGGTGCAAAGCGCCTCATGGCGCAGTCAGGGTGTAAAGCGCCTGGCCGGTGTAGGTGCCAGCCGCAACCGGTGAGGCGTTGGCGTAGCTGAACGTGTGGCAGTTTTCAACATAGGAATTGGCCGCAAAGTTGCGCAGGAACAGAGTGCCGCCACTAACAAAACTGCCCGCTGGAATATCCGCCGCTGCGTTGCCCAAAGCCGTGCTGGTCCAACTGACCTGGTTGAAGGGGATCGAATAGATGCCGCTGGTCAGGCCCGCCGGCGTTTGTACCTGCAACACGGCAGAGGTGGCACTGGCCGCCGGCATGCGGAAAAATCCGCCGACATAGACCTGGCTGCCGCCGCCCGAGCAGAGGTTGAAATTGTCATACGGGCTGTTGACCTGGGTGCTGTTGCTGCTCATGGCCTTGGCCACGCCGCTGCCCACCTCACTGGCCAGCAAAGTGGTGGATACCTGGTTGACGGTTGCATTGGCCGCATTGCTGGTGGCGTTGCCAACGGCCAGATAGACGGTGCGAATGCCCGGCGTGATGCTCAGCACCCAAGCCTGCGCAGGGAAAGCCGCCAACAACAGGATCAAAGCAAAACCGGTCCAGTCCAACCCAGCCCGAGCCAGCGGCCGCGATAAAAATTGTGTCATCTTTGCCCCTTTCAGGGTGTCAAGGGCCGGATTCTCCCATACTGCGCCATCAAAAAAGCACACCCAGGGCCGACCCAAGGTGTGCTGCTTTGCGCGCGCTGCGCCGCAGCGCCCCGTGTCAGGGCAAGGCTGCCGTATAGGACACTTGGCCGGTGTAGGTGCCAGCGCCCATCACACTGCCGTTGCTGTAGTTGAAGGTCCAGGTGCCAGACTGGTTGACCACGTTGTTGGTCGCAGCCAGGGTGGAGATGGCACCGGCTACACCGTTGCCGATGGCCGGGTTGGGCAAGGACGCGTTGGACTGCGTCAGCGCAAACTGCGACCAGGGGATTGACTGCAAGCCAGCGCCGGTCAAGCCGCCGGCCGTGCCGTTGGCGGTCAGGCTGACGGCGCCGCCGTTGCCCAAAACCTGTACACCCACCGCGCCAAGAGAACCCGCCACAGCGCTGCCTGAGCCGACGTTGGCGGCGGTGACCGTGAAGGTGTTGGTGTCAATCGCGCCGTTGACAGCGAAGTTGGTGCCGGTGCCGACGCTCAGAAAAATGACACGGGGAACAACGATGCTGAAGTTCAAGCGTGCGGAGGTGCTTTGGCCCACGGCATTGACGCTGTTGATATTGGACTCAGCCTGGGCTGAAAACGCGGCACCGACGACAGCCAGGGCGATGATTTGTTTTGCGAATTTCATGATGTTTCCTTGAGTTAAGAGCCCAGCGTTTTGCAGGCCGACAGTTCTAATAAGCAACCGCCGCGCCAGGTTTTACGGCCTGGATTTAGTGGAAAAAGTCACAATATTTGCTTGAATCCAGGTTTTTATTGAAAAAAATCAATATTTCATCGCATTTTGCAATAAGTAACAACTAATTTATTTGCATTTTGCAAGTAATTCAATTAATCTAGGAGGATGGCAACTTACCCCATCGCCTCATTTTTCCCCGGCCTTCGAGTTTTGGTTGTGGAGGATTTGGTCACCCTGGCCATTCAATACCAAACCCTGGCGGCCCGGCTCAAAGTGGAGGTCATCACGGCAGGCACCGTCGCGCAGGCCCTGCGTCAGGTGGGCCAAGGGCCGTGGCACGCTGCGCTGGTGGATCTGAATTTGCCCGATGGTTCGGGTTTCGAGGTGTTGCAGGCCTTGCTTAAAACGCAACCGGCGTGCTCGGTGGTGGTCATCACTGCAGAAGACTCGCTGGACAACGCGGTGCGCGCCTCAGAGGCCGGGGCTTTTGACTTCATTGAGAAACCGGTTGAAGCCGAACGCCTGATGGTGACCTTGCGCAATGCCTTGCATGCGTCCCAGCTCAGCCAAAAAGTGGCCAGCCTCGAAACCGGGGCACCCCAACAGTTTGAACAGTTCATCGGCCAGAGCGCTGAAATGCAAACCGTCTACCGCGTGATCGAAACCGTCGCCGCCAGCAATGCGCCAGTTTGCATCACCGGCGAATCCGGCACCGGCAAGGAACTCGCCGCCCTCGCCATCCACACCCGCAGCCCTCGGCGCGACCGAAAACTGGTGACCATCAACTGCGCGGCGATTCCCAAAGAGCTGATTGAGAGCGAGTTGTTCGGCCACGCCAAGGGGGCTTTCACCGGTGCGGTGTCTGACCGGCAGGGCGTGTTTATAGAAGCCGACCGGGGCACGGTGTTTCTGGATGAAATCGCCGAGCTGGAATTGGGCGTGCAAGCCAAGTTGCTGCGCGTGTTGCAAACCGGCGAAGTCAAACGCCTGGGCGAAGACAAGACCCGCATGGTCGATGTGCGTGTGGTGTGCGCCAGCCACCGCAATTTGCCCCAACAAATGCGCGATGGGGCGTTCCGCGAAGACTTGTTTTACCGGCTCTACGTGATCC
This sequence comes from Burkholderiales bacterium, assembly GCA_025360385.1. Classification (GTDB taxonomy): domain Bacteria; phylum Pseudomonadota; class Gammaproteobacteria; order Burkholderiales; family Burkholderiaceae_C; genus JANYCG01. The sequence continues at coordinate 15,124 of JANYCG010000292.1, forward strand.
CCCTCGAACTGCCTCCGCTGCGGGTCCGCGGCGAGGACATCGTGCTGATCGCCCGTGATTTTTTGGCCAAGTACGCGCGCGAAGATCACAAACAGTTTGTCGATTTCAGCGGCGACGCGCTGGACGCTTTGCGCCAGCACAGTTGGCCCGGCAATGTGCGTGAACTGCTCAACGTGATTCGGGCCGTCGTCGCCATGAACGACGACACGTTGGTGCAATTGCCGATGCTGCCGGCCGGCATGCGCCGGGGTTTGACGGGGTCACTGAGCGAAGTGGCTGTGGTCAGCCCACGCGATGGCGTTCAAGCTGCGCCAGACACGATGGCCACCGAGCCTGAGCCCTGGTTTGCGCAAGCCGCTGCAGTGGCGGCGCCTGACCATGTGCCACCGGTGGCGGCAATCGCTTTCAGGCCGACCGCCACGATGGTGCCAGCCTATGACCCAGCCCAGGTGCGCCCCCTGGCTGATGTAGAGCGAGAGCAGGTAGATTACGCCTTGCGAGCTTTCGCCGGCAATGTGGCCCGAGCCGCGCGGGCGCTCAAAGTCAACCCATCGACGCTCTACCGCAAGATTCAGGTCTGGATGGCGGATGGCAGCCTGGCCCCGGAGGCTTTGTCATGACCAACCTCGACCCTCAGCAATTGCTGCGCCAGGTGCAAAGGCTCCAACACGAAAACGCGCAATTGCGCGAGCAGGCCAGCAGCGAATCCCACAGCCGTCTGATGGCGGAAGAAGAACTCGGCAAAACCGAAGACCACCTGCAACTGGCGCTGGACGCCGCCGGCCTGGCCATGTGGCAGTGGGATCTGGACTCGGCAACGGTCTTCACGTCGGCCCATTTTTCCCAGTTGATCCTTGAGACCAGCCCAGGGCAAACGCAGGGCCGCACCTGGCTTGCGGATGAGATTTTGGACCGCATTCCGGCTGACGATCGCAGGCGCCTGCACCTGGCCATCGTGCAGGTGCTGAAACAGGCCGACCATCGGCTCGACATTGAATTCAAAATCCAGACTGCGTCGGCGCTGATCTGGATGGAATGCACGGGCGAGGTGACACGCCGCGACATGCTGGGCCGCGCCAGTCGCGTGGTGGGCATTGTGCGCGACGTCACGCGGCGGCGCGACATCCAGCAAGAAATCATGGCCGCGCGCGAGCAGGCAGAAGCGGCGCATGCGCAGGCGATCTCGGCCAATGCCGCCAAAGACGATTTCCTGGCGCACATCAGCCACGAGATCCGCACGCCGCTCAATGGCGTGATTGGCATGAACAACCTGCTGGCCCAGACCAGCTTGAGCCCCGAGCAACGCCAATACGTCGAGCTGGTCAGCAGTTCTGGCCGCGCCTTGCTGGCCCTGGTCAATGACGTGCTGGACTATTCACGTCTTGAGGCCCACAAACTGATTCTTGAGCAAGTGCGCTTCCCCCTGCGCCGCTGGCTTTGGGAAGTGGTGGCACCGCAGCGTGTCGCCGCGCAGGCCAAGGGGCTTGAGCTGCTGTTGCAGGCCGGGGAATCCCTGCCCGCAGAGGCCGTCGGAGACCCTGGGCGGCTGCGCCAGATCGTGACCAACCTGGTCAGCAATGCCATCAAGTTCACCAGCCAGGGCCGCGTTGACGTGGCGATGTGGGCCTCTGGCGTGCAAGAGCACGAGTTCGAATTGCACCTGCGCGTCAGTGACACCGGCATTGGCATCGCCCAAGACAAACAGGCCTTTATTTTTGGTGCTTTTGTCCAGGCTGACAGCTCCACATCGCGCCTGTATGGCGGCAGTGGGTTGGGGCTGTCCATTTGCAACAAACTGGCCCAATTGATGGGCGGGCAAATCGAGCTTGACAGCGCCCCCGGCGAGGGCAGCCGTTTTTCGGTGCATGTGCCTTTGAGCCTGGCGGATGACGACATGCCCAGCACACAATTTGGCGATGACGCCCTGGTGGACTCGGAGTTTCCCGCCGGCGCGGCCAATCCCGCCAACAGCCATCCGGCCAGCCTCAATGCCATTTTGCAGTTCAGTGGCAAACGGGCGCTGGTGGTAGACGACCACGCGGTCAACCAGTTGCTGGCCAGAAAGCTGCTGGAGCAGCGCGGCTTCCAGGTCGAGGTGGCCAGTGACGGCGAGTTCGCCCTGCAAGCCATCCATGGCGGGTCTTTTGATGTCGTGCTGATGGACATTCAAATGCCGCGCATGAACGGCTGGCAAGCCACGCACCACATCCGCCAGTTTGAAAAAGCCCGCAAGAAGATCCGCGTGCCCATCATCGCGCTGTCGGCCCACGCCTCGGCGGCCGACCGCGAGCAGGCGCTGGCGGGCGGCATGGACGGTTACCTGTCCAAACCGCTCACGCCCGAAGCCTTGCAGGCTGCGCTGCGGGCCACTGGCCTGGCCATGCAACCTGGCGCATCCGATGCCCTGGCACCGGACGCCGGGATGATTTCGGTGTTGCCCGACGAGGCAAGCCCGACGAGGCTGGCAAAACGCCCCGCGCGTCGCGCAGCAGGCTCACCTCACCCGCATGACCGCAGCCGCTTGCTGGCCCGGCTGGGCGGCGACGAGGCCGCGCTCAAAGCCATGGTGCAGGCCTTTCGTGAAGACTTGCGCAACACCATGGCCGCAGCGTTTGATGCGCTGAAAAAAAAGGACTGGGCCACCACCCGCCAGCAGGCCCATGCGCTCAAGGGACTATTGGCAAGCATGACAGCAGACGCTGCCGCGCAAGAGGCCAAGGCACTTGAAGCCGCCGCCCACGACAAGGACATCACGCAGGCGCGGGCGGCGTTTCAGCGCCTGTCTGAAGCCGCCAAGCACGTCTTCCATTCAGTCAACAGCTGGTAGTGGGGTTCAGGGAACGCGGTGGTGCCAATAACGCAAGGCAGACTCGCGCTCGCACTTGACGTCCGCCGGCGCAGCAGAAGCCCAGCTTGCAGCGCCGCAATGGGCAGAGTCAAAAACAGCAATTGAGCGGGCCTCATACCGGTCTATCACCGAGGCGGCCGGATGGCCAAAACGGTTGCGGTAACCGGCCTGCACCAGCGCGATTTTGGGCTTGACAGCGTCCAGAAAGGCCTCGCTGCTGGAGGTCTTGCTGCCATGGTGGGGCACCAGCAACAGGTCTGCCTGAAGCCCGCCACCCCTGCTTGCCACCAGCCTGGCCTCTTGGGCCTGTTCGATGTCGCCCACCAGCAACGCGGCCTGGGTGCCATTGCTGATGCGCAACACGCAACTCAGGGCATTCGGTTTTAACCCAGCGCCGTAGTCGGTTTCAAGCGGATGCAAAAGTTCAAAATCAACCCCGTCCCAACGCCAGTGTTGCCCGGCAACACAACGCGTCGCCAACCGCAGGGTTTGCAGGGCATGCTCATCTTCGATAGCGCTGACCAACTTCGCCTGCGGCTGCATCGTCAAAACCGCCAGTGCGCCGCCGGTATGGTCGCTGTCCCTGTGGCTGAGCATCAGGGTGTCAACCTGCAAATCGAGCGCCCGCAGCAAGGGCACCAGCACCCGGTGCCCGGCGTCGCTTTCGCGGCTGAAGCGCGGGCCCGCGTCATACACCAGGACGTGGCGCGCGGTCTGCACGATGACGGCATTGCCCTGGCCGATGTCGGCCGCGAGCAATTCAAACTGCCCGGTCTGCGGACGCGCAGGCTGCCAGAACAACACCGGCAGCACCAGGGGCAAGCCCAGCAGGCGCATGCCCCAGGGCAGCCTCATCACCAACAATATCCCGCCCAACAGGCCAAATGTCCCTGCCCACAATGGCGCTCTAGCTATAAAAATGGATGCAAATGGAATCTCCGACAAAATCTTCAGCACCCAGGCCAGCGCCTGGACGGCCCACGCGGCCAGGCTCCACGCCGGGGCAGCCAACACCCCCAGCATGGCCAGCGGCGTCAGCACCAGGGTGACCCAGGGAATGGCGAAGGCATTGGCCAGCAAACCCACCACCGACACCTGGCCAAACAGCAGCAGGGTCAAGGGTGTTAAAGCCAGCGTAATCACCCATTGCTCATGGAACAAGGATAAAAACTTTGCCCAAATCCCCTTGTTTGCTTCATAGTTGGCTCTATTATCTGTAGCAAATAGAATTCCGACGGCGACAAAACTCAACCAAAAACCGGCTTGTGTCAAGGCCCAGGGGTCAACCGCCACGACCACGGCGCAGGCCAGCATCCAGACTTGTGGCCAGGGCCATTGTTTGCCGGCCAGCCGCAAAACACCCACTGCAGCCAGCATCAAAATTGTGCGCTGTGCTGGCACACCACCGCCGCTGAACAGCGCATAGGCCAGCGCCAGCAAAACACCGCCAATCAAGGCCGCATGGGGTGCCGGGCAAGCCAGGCAAGCACGCGCCGAACGCCGCCACAAGCCCCCCACGCCCAAGGCGGCAACCCAGGCAAACATGGTCACGTGCAGGCCCGAGATGCTCATCAGGTGGGCCACGCCGGTGGCGCGGAAGATGTCCCAGTCGGCGCGCTCAATCGCGTTTTGGTCCCCCACCACCAGGGCTGCAATCACACCTGCCGCCTGACGGTTGGGCACGCGTTCAAAAATTGCGTCGCGCACACGCTGGCGGGCACGTTCTATGGGGTGGCTGCCGGTCTGGCCCAGGCGTTGGGGGGCCAGGTCTCGCGGCCCCGTCCGCACGTACCCTGTGGCCTGCAAGCCCTGCTCCCACAACCAGAGCTCGTAATCAAAGCCATGCGGGTTGCTGCCGCCGTGCGGCGCTTTGAGGCGCACTGTCAACTGCCAGCGCTCACCGGCCTGGACGGCTTGCGGCTGGCGCAACACAGTGGCGGCGTCGGCACTGCTGTCGACGTCACCTTCCGTGACGCCGCCCGCCGTGGCCTTGGCCGTGGCCACATCATTCATCGAACTATTCATCGCACCCGCCATCACGCCCCCGCCCGCGTCGTACCACCCCAGGTAAATGTGCGGGGGCACGGCGACGGGTGTCTGTGTGCGGCGTTGCCCCGCCACGCCGACACCGGCTCCATCGCCGCGCCGGGCAGACTCCACGTCCAGCCGGAACCGCAAGCCCGTTTCATTGCGCTGGGGCATGGCCGCCACCACACCGATGACCACCAGGTCCTGGCCCTCCAGCGCATCTGCCAGGCCGTCAGCCAGGTAGGTGCTGCTGCGCAGGCCGGTGGCGGCAAAAGCGACTGCGCCAGCCGCCACAACCCACAACACCAGTCGAACCCAATCTACTATCTTTACGATAGCTAACAATGACCATACCACAAGGACTATCAGCAGTATTGAGGCGTAGACCGTCGTGTCAAACAGGGTGGGCTGCTGCAACTGCAATGCGCTGCCCGCCACCCAGGCCAGCAGAGACGGAAATACCCAATTCACGTGCGCACGATTCACCATGGTGGCATACTAACCCGCGCCCAACGGCGCAAGCGTTCTAACATTCATGCTTTCACCTTACTTACCCTAGCGTTTGTTATTCAAAAGAGGAGCCCACCATGAAACTTTATATGCACCCCGTCTCCATGGTCAGCCGCCCGGTGCGGCTGTTCATTGCCGAGAACAGGCTGCCCGTCGACGAGCAAGTCATTGACCTGTTCACCGGCGAGCACTACGGCGAGCACTTCAGCGCCATCAACCCAAGCCGCCAGGTGCCGGTGCTGGACGACGGCGACTTCCGCCTGACCGAGGCATCGGCCATCCTCAAGTACCTGGCCGACAAGTTCAACCTGCCGTCTTACCCCAAAGACTTGCAGCAGCGCGCCAAGGTCAATGAAATGATGGACTGGATCAACTCCGGTTTTTACCGCGACTACGGTTACGGCATGGTCTACCCGCAGGTGTTCCCGCACCACAAACGCCCGAGCGACGAAGTGCAGGCCGCCACCATTGCCTGGGGCAAGGAGCGCTCTGCCAACTGGCTGGCGGTGCTGGACAAACACTTCATTGGCGCCAACAACTACTTGTGCGGCAACAGCATCACGGTGGCTGATTATTTTGGCATCGGCATCGTCACTCTGGGCGAGGTGATCAAATGCGATTTTTCCCCCTACCCCAATGTGCAGCGCTGGATTGCCAACATGAAGAAACTCAACAACTGGGCCAACATCAATGAAGTGTTTTACGGCTTCGCCGGGTCGGTGAAAGACCAGTCCTTCAACGCGCTTTGACGTCTGCGCCGGGTTCGATTGAAGAGCCTGGCCGCGCGCTAAACCCACGACGGAGAACCCCCATGCTCAAAGGACTTCACCACAACGCCTACCGCTGCCGCGACTCCGAGGAGACGCGCAAGTTCTACAACGATTTTCTGGGCCTGCCCTTGGTCAACGCCTTCCAGATCGCCGAGACCCAAAGCGGCCGCGCCACCCACACCCTGCATTCGTTCTACCAAATGGACGACGGCTCCTGCCTGGCTTTTTTTGAAGCGCCCGACATGACCTTCAACTTCAAGACCCAGCACGATTTTGACCTGCACATCGCCCTGGAAGTCAGCCCGGACGACCTGCACAAAATGTTTGCCAAAGGCAAGGCGGCAGGCATCGAAACCCGTGGCATCACTGACCACGGCTTCATCGACTCCATCTACTTCCGCGACCCCAATGGCTACGTCATCGAGCTCACCGCCAAGCGGCCCGGCCACGACGACACCGTGGTGAAAGCAGCGGTGACGGCGCGTGAGAGGCTGGATGAATGGCAGCGGGAAAAGCCGGCTGCGGTTGGGGCGTGACTTTGGGTTGATGTGGGGCGGGGCTGATCGCCTTTTGCTTTTGCGGTGACCGCAACCTGCCCAGCGCACCGACGGCGCAATGCGCAGCAGCACGCCCGTGCGCATTCTGACCCAAAGCCCGGTCGCTTTGCATCGTCACCGCACTGGGCCGGCAACTTGGTGGGTGGTTCGACGGGTGCCGCTTTGGCATCAAAAAATTTCGGCCGGCCCCCCAAATCGGGGATGCTTGAACTGTGCAGTCGGGTTGGCAAATTGCACTACGGGCAAATCAATTCATTCCGTCCAGGCGCCGGGTTTGACGCTATTTTTAATGAAGCAAACTATTCAATCGGTATGCGGAATTATGCAGATATTTTGGATAATGGCGTCAAGTCAGTTTGCAGTGGGCTGCGGTGTAATTTACATTAGGCCGCACGATCCACCGTTCTCTCTTCGCGGAGCTGCATGCAAATTCACCGCCTATTGACGCAATCTCACTCCGAATTGCTACTTCGAGGGAGTTTTCGATTCGGACGTTTGCGGTATTACCAGATGCTGGAAATTGTCTTTGAAGACGAATCTATCGGTGACGCGCAGGAAGGTGTTGCTTCCGTCGTTTTGAGCACGAATATTGCGCCCGGCAATACAGATGACCCAGTTCGCGCAAATCTTGCCAAAGGCGGCTTCATTCATGTCACTGGAAACTCAAGCATCGAAATCCGAAACACCACATTCAGAAACGAAGTGGACTGCTTTGTCTGCTGCTGGTCGACCTCAGCAACCCCGGAACTATCCGGAACGGGATCGGCATATGACACGCGAGTTACAGCTACAGGCGCCAAATCGCTGGCACACTACCTGAATCGGTTTGCTGTAGAACGCGATTCAGGATCAAAACTGACAGAGTTATTTATGCCCGTAGCGGCGAGGCGAGTGCAATATTGCGACGCCGTGCATGACATGGCCACCGAACCCTTGCCTAGTGGAGATCCATTTCGGAAGCGAGCTCGCTATCGACATCAATCCGAATATAGACTGGTATTGGAACCTAAGGTGACAATTGCTGCAGACTTCGTGCACATTGAATGCCCTCAGGCCTCCGAACTCTTGAAATCGTCTCCAATCGAGCGCTCGCAAGTTGCCAACCCGATTCCTGCAACTCAGCCTAAAAGTGCTGAGTATTTCCAGCAGATCCTCTCATCCATATTTGCGGCTTGGGAGAAGCTTCAGCAAGCGTTAATGAACAGGGAGAAGCTGGAATCCAGTGGCTATCGCAATATAACTCGAGGTTCTTGTGATGCGGCAACTTGGCCCGCAGACCCAGTTGCATCCCTTACTCGCAGGAATGCAGCATTGGCCGAATTTGACCGAGTTCAACTGAAAGACTTACGCCGCTGCCTGTTTGAACTTCGCAAGCCGCCCCTCAACGAAGCTCTGGACCGCGCGCTCGCTCAAGGAGCTTCAAGCGAACGGCTCATACACCTTTACGAGTCCCAATATTGGGAATCACTCCGCCGAACTTAGCTTTCAAGTGCGCGGCCTAATCCCTTACAGTGACCTCCCAAATAGCAAAGCTGCAATCAAACGCGCAACAGACTGTGCGTCTACAGGCGGCATTGTTGCGCAATTTTGCGCGACCTCACATACGAACCGTTCGACAGGACACAATTCCGATCCCATGGTCGAAGGCCAGTCGTTTGCGACAAAGCTTTGTTCAGCTTGCTCGCCTCCGGTCAGACCTGTTGACTGCGTCTTCGGATTCACGTCTTGCAAAGGAACGAACCATCAAATCTTTCACGGCCAGCACCCGCTGTGCCACAGAAGAAACCGCCTTCGCGCCAAGGACTGACGACTGCCAGCTTTCTCAAGCACTCGCGACGCGCACAGAGCGTGGTGATTGGGCAATGCGACCGGGCTTTGGCGGGAAAGGCGCGCGGGGCACATGGTCGTGTACCGCAAAAAATGGCCAAGCGCCAGCTTGACTCATTTTTCGATCTCGCGCGTGATTTCACGCCAAAACCGCATGCGCATTGCCCAGTCACTGCGCGGCGTTTCAACAAGACCGCAGCCGAATTCAAGGGCGCGTGGTTTCACGAAATCAACTTGTCAATTTGGAAAATGGCAAGGATGCCCATGACGGCGACGTCGGGCAAGGGGCTCGTTTCACGCTCGGCTTTCATGGCTCAGGCCGACACCTGCAAATCCCTGGCGTTTGCCAGCAAACTCTTGTCGTCTTTCATCTTGAACTTTGCCACCCGGTGCGTCGGCGTGTGCGGTAGCGCATCGACAAACACAAGGTAACGCGGCACCTTGATGGGGGCCAGGTGCTGTCGGCACCAGTCGGCGATGTCTTCGTGGGTGGCGGCCATGCCCTCGCGCAACAACACGGCCACCAGAATGTCGTCTTCGCCCAGATCGCTGGGCACGGCAATGGCGGCAGACTCCAGCACGGCCGGGTGGTTGCCTACCACCCGGTCCAGCTCGGCGCCGGAGATGTTTCCGCCGCGTTTGCGGATGATGTCTTTTTTGCGCGCCACAAACCAGAAGTAGCCGTCGTCATCGACCCAGGCCAGGTCGCCGGCTAAATACCAGCCATCCCGAAACGCCGCATGCGTTTGCGCGTCGTCGCGGAAGTAGCCTTTCATGACGATGGGCGTTTTCACCACCAGTTCCCCGGTTTGGCCCGGGGGCAAAAAATGGCCGTCATCGTCGGTGATGCGCAGCTCGGCCAGGTGGACAGACGGGTCTGGATGTCGACTGGGCTGGCCCATGCTGCCCACCTTGTGCGGCCCTAAAAACGGGTTGTTCAACGCGCCGCTGAAGGAATAAAAAATGGCGTTAACGTGGAACATGGGTAACACGCACAACAGGCGGTCGTGAGGCTGCAAGTGCATGCGGGCCACGAAGCCCTCGCCCGCCGTCAGCAGGCTGCGCTGACAGTGCATCACACCTTTTGGGAAACCCGTGGTGCCCGAGGTGTCGATGAAAACGCAGCTTGCTTCGGGGGTGCCCGCACCCACGCCCG
>JANYCG010000295.1 GCA_025360385.1 Burkholderiales bacterium
CACCAGCGGTCATAGTAATAAAGGGCAACGCCGCCTGCATCAATGCCATCAAGCAGCGAGGGCGTGTCTTTATGAGCCTGCATTACACGGCCCCGCACTGGCCCTGGGAAACCCGAGACGACGCGGCGCTGGCCGAGGAACTCAAGACCAATCTGTTTCATCTTCATGGTGGCAACATCCATACCTACCACCGCATGATCCACCACATGGACGAAGGCATTGGCAAGCTCATGGCGGCTCTGGCGTCGCAGGGCCTGGCGGACAACACACTGGTCGTCTTCACCAGCGACAACGGTGGCGAGCGTTTCTCGGACAGTTGGCCTTTGGTCGGCGGCAAGATGGACCTGACCGAGGGCGGCATCCGCGTGCCATGGATCGCCCATTGGCCAGCCGTGATTGCCCCCGGCGGCATCACCGAGCAAGCCTGTCTGACCATGGACTGGTCGGCCACGATGATCGACGCGGCCGGCGTCAATCCCGACCCGGCCTATCCGTTGGACGGCCTGTCGATGTTGCCCGTGCTGCATGATTCAAGCCACCAGTTTGCCCGCCCCCTGCATTGGCGCATGAACCACCGTGGCCAGCGTGCCATGCGGGACGGTGACTGGAAATACCTGCGGGTGGACGGCAACGACTACCTGTTCAACATCCCGGCCGATGAGCGCGAACGCGCCAACCTGGGCAAACATCAGCCCCAACGCCTGGCCGCCATGCGCCAAGCCTGGGAAGCCTGGAACGACACCATGCCGCCGATTCCTGCCGATGCAACAGTCAGCCTGGGTTACAGCGCCAAGGACATGCCACAGAGGTGACCCAAAACAGACGTGAAACCATAGCGGACGTTCTCGACTGACCCCTATGCCATCAAGCACCCGTGCGCTGACCCACGAGCTGCGATTCACCCACGTGTCCTCGGGCGCACGCATTGCCTGGGCACGCAGCGGCTGTGTGGGCGCTCCGGTGATGCTGCGTGCGGCGCACTGGATGACGCACGTCGACCACGACCTGCGGTCGCCGTGGTGGCGGCCACTGATCGAAGAACTCGGCCGACATCTGGAATTGGTACGGTACGACGAGCGTGGTTGCGGCCTGTCCAGCGCCGACGACGTGCCGCTGGGGCTGGAGGCGTCAGTGGAAGAGCTTGAGGCGGTGACAGAGGCCCATGGCGCGCAAACGTTCGCATTGCTGGGCGTCTCTGGTGGGGCGGGCGCGGCGGTGGCCTATGCGGCGCACCACCCAGAGCGGGTCTCGCACCTGGTGCTGGTGGCCGGCAGCAACCGCGGCATGCTGCACCGTGACCCGGCACCCGAGGACCTGGCCTTTCACGAGGCGCAGTTGAAATTGATCGAGCTGGGCTGGGGCCGCAAGGACCCCGGCGTGCAGCACATGTTCACCAGCCGCTTCATGCCCGGCGCCAGCGCGGAGCAAAGCGCCTTGTTCAACGAACATCAGCGCCTGAGTTGCGATGGTTTGCGGGCCGCGGCCATCGTTCGCGCACGCGCCGGGCTGGACGTGCGCCCCTTGGCTAGGGCATTGAAAGTGCCCACGCTGGTGTTGCACTGTGAAGGCGACCTGGTCGTGCCACTGGCCTTGGGGCAGGAATTGGCCGCCAGCATTTCAAGCGCCCGCTTCGAGATCCTGCGTTCGCGCAACCATATCCCGCTGGCACCCGAGCCCGCGTTCGAACGGCTGTGCCAGGTCATCACTGAATTTGTCGCGCGACCAGCCCCCGCCCCGCACCTTACGCCGCGCGAGCGCGAACTGACTGGCCTGGTCGGACAGGGGCTGGACAACCTGCAGATTGCCGCCCGGCTTGGCGTAGCGGACAAGACCGTTCGCAACATGCTGTCGGCCCTGTACACCAAGCTCGGCGTGGAAGGCCGCGCCATGGCAGTTGTCCGGGCGCGGGACATGGGGCTTTAGCCCGCAATTGCGAATTATGTGTGGGACTTTCCGGGACCGCGGTGCGCCACCCGGGACGCCAGTCCTGTAGCCACTTTATCGGCGTGGCTGTCCAATGCTTTCACCACAACACTGAAAGCCCGCCATGTTCATCCAACGCCCCAGCGCTCAATTGCACGCCCTCAGCTTTGGCCAAGGCCCGCTCACCCTGCTGGCCGTGGGCGGCTGGACTGCCGGGGGTGAAATCTGGCACCCGCTGTTCGGGCATCTGGCACACTGGCGCTGCGTCGGCGTAGACCATCGCGGCGCCGGGGCCAGCATGCGCAGCGGCCCGATCACCGTGAACGACATGGCCGATGACCTGCTGGCCGTGGCCGACGCGCTGAATGTGGGCCCTTGCGTCCTTGCTGCCGAATCAAGCGGTGCTGCCGCAGCCCTGCTCGCCGTGCAACGATCACCGCGACGCTTCATAGGCCAAGTGCTGGTCGGTGCGGCCTGGCAGCGCACCGAACCGGGTTCGTCTGACAACTTTATTGCCAACCTGCGCCGCGACCATACCGGCGCACTGCGTGGCTTTATCGACAACAGCCTGCCAGAGACTGACAGCGTCGAGCTGAAACGCTGGGGCCTGCAGATGTTGATGCGCTCGAGCGTTGAAGATGCGGTGGACCTGCTTCGCAGTCGCGAACAGATCACACCAATTGAAGCGCTTGCCGACCAGCTTGGCAACCTGACGCTGCCAACACTGCTGATCCACGGCGACATCGACCGCATCGTGCCGTCGCAGAGTTCACGCCTGCTGGCAGATTACATCCCCCAAACCGAGCTTCATGTGCTGCCTGGGCTTGGCCATGTGCCCATCGTCACGGCTCCCGCCGAGGTGGCAGCCTTGATAGACGACTTTGGCAAGCGCCTGCTGGTGCCAACGCCTATTGCCGCACCACGTCCGCACCCACTGGCGGCTTGAACTGAAACGTCGCGGCATCCAGGACAGCGTTCGCGACAAACCCGTTGAAGCTGATGCGAGAGGTCTGGCCAAAGCTGTCCAGAATATCCAGCGCAGCCAGGTTGCCTGCACGAAAACCAATACGCACGGTTTGCACCTGGCCATCTTTGGTTTTTGGCATCGCTGCAACCCACTGCAGACCGTCTGCGTCGGGCGCGTTGACCAAGGTGAAGTCGGTCTGCAAAGCCTTCAGGTCGGCAGCCGACGCCACCAATGCGGCAGGCGTTGAGCCCAGCACCTGGGCCTGTTTGCGCGCCGTGACTTGATTCAAATCCACGTCGTACAACCACAGGGTGTGACCATCCGCCACGATGGTTTGCTCGAAAGGTTTTTTGTAGACAAATTTGAACTGGCCTGGCCGTGCAAATTCAAAAGTGCCACTGGATGTTTTGACGCGCGCCACTTGCCCCTCTTTGGCGGGCGGCGTCACAGCCTGGCTGAATTCAGCACGGCCAGTTTTAACGGTTTTGACAAAAATTTCAAGACTATTGATGGCATTTTTGTCACTAGTCCCCGTGGATATTACACAGTGTGATATTAATAATATAGCAATTAAAAATCTTGCGGCGTTTTTGGCAGAAAAATTCATGCTCAACTTTCAACCCGCGCCGGCACCAGAATGTCACGCTGGCCACTGCTGCTCATGCTGCTCACCAAACCGGCTTTTTCCATGTCTTCCACCAGCCTGGCGGCCCGGTTGTAGCCGATTTTCAGGTGGCGCTGAACCAGGGATATGCTGGCTTTGCGGTTCTTCAGGACGACCTCAACAGCTTGGTCGTAGAGCGGGTCTTTTTCGCCGCCGCCACTCGCACCGTCAACGGAGAGTTCGTCTTCACCATCGACCGTGCCGCCTTCAAGCACGCCTTCGATGTAATTGGGCTCACCCTGGCTCTTGAGGTAGGCGACCACGCGGTGTACTTCCTCGTCGCTCACAAACGCGCCATGCACCCGTATCGGCAATCCGGTGCCACTGGGCATGTAGAGCATGTCGCCCATGCCCAGCAGCGCCTCGGCGCCCATCTGGTCGAGGATGGTGCGGCTGTCGATTTTGCTGGACACCTGGAAGGCAATGCGGGTCGGAATGTTGGCCTTGATCAGGCCGGTGATCACGTCCACGCTGGGGCGCTGGGTCGCCAATATCAAGTGAATGCCGGCCGCCCTTGCCTTCTGAGCGAGGCGGGCGATCAACTCTTCGATTTTTTTGCCCACAACCATCATCAGGTCGGCCAGCTCATCGATCACCACCACGATGTGTGGCAGACGGTCCAGCGGCTCGGGCGCCTCGGGCGTCAGGCTGAACGGATTGGGCACCAGTTCGCCGCGTGATTTGGCGTCATCCATCTTGACGTTGTAGCCAGCCAGGTTGCGCACGCCCATTTTGCTGAGCAGTTTGTAGCGGCGTTCCATCTCGGCCACGCACCAGGTCAGGCCATGGGCAGCCTGGCGCATGTCGGTGACCACGGGGGCCAGCAGGTGCGGGATGCCTTCGTAGACCGACATTTCCAGCATCTTGGGGTCGATCATCAGGAGCCGCACATCACGCGCCTCGGCCTTGTAGAGCAGGCTCAATATCATGGCGTTGATGCCGACCGACTTGCCCGAGCCCGTGGTGCCCGCCACCAGCACGTGCGGCATTTTGGCCAAGTCTGCCACCACCGGGTTGCCAATGATGTCTTTGCCCAGCCCCATGGTCAGCAGTGACTTGCCATCGTTGTAAATTTGCGAGCCCAAAATTTCGGACAGCTTGATCGACTGCCGCTTGGCATTGGGCAATTCAAGCGCCATGAAATTTTTGCCTGGGATGGTTTCGACCACGCGGATGGACACCAGGCTCAAAGACCGCGCCAGGTCTTTGGCCAAACCAACAATTTGGGACCCCTTGACGCCAGTGGCTGGTTCAATTTCATACCGCGTGATGACCGGCCCAGGCTGAGCCAGCACCACCCGCACGTCAACACCAAAATCTTTGAGTTTTTTCTCGATCATGCGGCTGGTCATCTCCAGCGTCTCGGGCGCGACGGTTTCCTGCCGCAATTGCGCTCCGTCCAGCAAATCAACCTGCGGCAGTTTGCTGTCTGGCATCTCGGCAAACAAGGGTTTTTGCCGCTCTTTGGCCACGCGCTCGCTCTTGGGTAAATCCACCAAGACCGGCTCAATCTGGACGGGCAAGGGGTGGTGTGCTGCAATGTCCTGCCGCTCCTCAACCACAACTTCTTCACGCTCTTTGGCGGCCTGCTGGCCAACCGCCAGGTCTTGCGCGATTTCACGTTTGGCCCGACGCGATTCAAGCTGCCAGAACAACCAGGCGCCGATGCGTTCTGCCACGTGGCTCCAGGAAAAGCGGAACACCAGCGCCGCGCCCACCACGCCCAGAGAAATGGCGACCAGACCCGCCCCGGCAAACCCCAGCCATTTCACGCCGACCGAGCCTGCCCAGTAACCCAAAGCGCCACCCGCATGGCCCGGAAGCAAGGTTTCAAGACGGTACAAGCGGGACCACTCCAACGCCGTGCTGGCAAGCACCAGCAAAGCCAGGCCAATCCAAAACCCCGTCCGGCTGGACGCGATTCGATGCAGGGCACCACCGTCGGCCTCGTCTTGATTTTGCTGCGGCGCCTGGGGCTCATGGGCACGCATCCAGCGGGCCAGCGCGGCAAGCCAGGTCCGCACACCTGCCGCCACACACCACCAGACTGAAAATCCGAATAAAAAGTAGCTCAGATCGGCCAGCCATGCCCCCAACCGCCCGACCCGGTTGACCAGCACGCCAGAGCCTCCGGAGGTTGACCACGCCGTATCCTGCGCGGAATAGCTGGTCAAGGCCAGCAGCCACAGAGTCAGTAGCACGAAGCCACCCATCAAACCTAGTTCGGTGAGAAAGCGGCCAAAACCAGTGCGGGGGCGCAAGTCGCCGTTGTTTTGCGAGTTCAGCGTGTTGAGGGAATAGGTCATCAATTCGACTATCTTGGCACCTTGCGCCGCTCTTTGACCCAGATCGCGCCATCAGGCTGGGTCTCAATGAAACCTTGTTCTTCGAAATCCTTCATCACACGGCTCACCATTTCGCGCGAGGCGCCCACCATTTTGGCGATGTCCTGGCGGGAGATTTTTTCACGGATGATTTTGACGTTGTCATGTGCGGGCACCCCGCTTTCCAGCAGCGCGTTGGCCACCCGGCCATAGACACCCAGAAGCGCTAGGGACTCAATTTTACGGTCCGCGCTGCGCAGGCGCTGCACCAGGCCCTTCATCACGGCATGCATGGTGGAGGAGTTGTCCATCAGGCAGCGGTTGAAATCCGGACCGCCGAGCACCAGCGCATCGGTCTGCAATTCAGCCTCGACCGTGGCGGAATGCGGCTCATGGTCTATCAGGCTCATTTCCCCGATATAGTCACCAGGCTGCAAGGTGGCCAAAATGACTTCACGAGCTTTGTGGTCGGTGACCAATACTCTGGCCCGGCCCGCCAGAATGATGTAAAGCGCATCGCATTTTTTGCCTTGTTGAACGATCACCTCACCCCGTTTGAAACGCTGCTTGTCCACCGAATTGGCCAATGCCTCAGCCTGCGCTGGCGTCAGCATGGCGAACAGCGGAACTCTGCGGATCAGGTCAAGATTGGTCAACATGGACACGTGAGGCTCCTTCACAAGTTGTGATCGTTTTTTATAATCGCGTTGTCTTCAAAAAAAACGGGTCGGGGCATTATGGTTGCACATGTTGAATCCCGACGTTCCAACCCAAAATGTACACGGCCTTCAATCTGGCTGGTTTCAACAGCTTTGAGCCTGGTCACGGCATTTTGGATTTTCAAAAAAAAGGGTTTTTATGACTTCTTCTCGGCACGTCAAGGTGTTGATCTTAGGCTCGGGTCCAGCCGGCTACTCTGCAGCTGTTTACGCGGCACGGGCCAACCTGAATCCACTGCTGATCACCGGTATTGCCCAAGGCGGCCAGCTTATGACGACCACTGACGTGGACAACTGGCCTGCGGACGTGGACGGCGTGCAGGGCCCGGAATTGATGCAACGTTTTGAGGCGCACGCCAAACGCTTCAACACGGAAGTCGTGTTTGACCACGTCAGTGCGGTTGACTTCAGCAAGCGCCCTTTCACTCTGACCGGCGACAGCGGCCAATACACCTGTGATTCGCTCATCGTCGCCACCGGTGCCTCGGCCAAATACCTGGGCTTGCCGTCGGAGACAGCATTCATGGGCAAAGGCGTGTCGGGCTGCGCCACCTGCGATGGCTTCTTCTACCGCAACGAGGTCTGCTGCGTGGTGGGCGGCGGCAACACGGCAGTTGAAGAGGCGCTTTACCTCTCCAACATCGCGGCCAAGGTTTACCTGGTGCACCGCCGCGACAAGTTCAAGGCAGAGGCCATTCTGATCGACAAGTTGATGGAAAAGGTCGCGGCTGGCAAGATTGAACTCAAGACCTTCAAAACACTCGATGAAGTTTTGGGTGACAAGACTGGCGTCACTGGCATCCGCCTGAAAAGCACCAAGGACGACAGCACCGAGGATGTGGCCCTCAAAGGCTGCTTCATCGCCATTGGGCACGCACCCAATACCGAAATCTTCCAGGGCCAGCTGGAAATGGCCGGAGGCTATATCGTGACGCAATCAGGCCTCAAAGGCATGGCCACGATGACGTCGGTTGCGGGCGTGTTCGCGGCCGGCGATGTGCAGGACCACATCTACCGCCAGGCCATCACAAGCGCCGGCACAGGTTGCATGGCGGCATTGGATGCCCAGCGGTTTCTGGAACAAGCCTGAGCGCGGATTGGCACAGATTGCCCCCTAAACCGCTATAATAGCGGGCTTGGCTGAAATTTAAAGGCTTCATTCGACTGCGAATTTGGTTTAACAATTCATGCCTTGCATTGGGTTACCGCCACCCTTCAATTGGCGAGGTGAGGCCGCAGCACGACAAGCTTGCTGGGGCTGTTTAAAAGTATCGGAGTGTCCTCATGGCACGCGTATGTGAAGTCACGGGCAAAGGCCCCATGGTCGGGAACAATGTTTCCCATGCCAACAACAAAACCAAACGCCGGTTCCTGCCGAACCTGCAATACCGCCGTTTCTGGGTTGAGACCGAGAACCGTTGGATCCGTTTGCGCATCAGCAATGCTGGTTTGCGTTTGATTGACAAAAACGGCATTGACGTTGTGCTCGCAGACCTGCGCGCCCGTGGTCAAGCTTAATTTTTAAGGAACCATCATGGCAACCAAAGGCGGACGCGAAAAAATCAAACTGGAGTCCACAGCAGGAACCGGGCATTTTTATACAACCAGCAAAAACAAGAAAACCACGCCCGAGAAAATGTTGATCAAGAGATTTGATCCCAAGGCTCGCAAACATGTGGACTACAAGGAAATGAAGCTGAAGTAATTCTGCGACATCGTAAAAAAGCCCGCGAATGCGGGCTTTTTTATTTGGGCGGCGGGTTCTTTTATACCCGCCGCAACCCTGGCACGCTCAGGCTCGTGCGGCCCGGAGCCTCAAGGAGAACTGCTCCAACGCGGCAATTCCTGAAGCTTCTGCCCGGTGGCACCAGTCTTTCAGTTCGGCGGCCAAATGCTCGCGCGAGTGGGAGGTGTTCAGCCAAAGCTGGCGCAACTCTTCACGCATGATCACCATCTTGTCAAGTACGGGCGACGCGGCGCGGGTTTGGTCAAGGTGAGCCACAGCCGACGCAGGGACTTTCTCCGTGTCGCGATGCAACCAGCGTTTGGCCGTTTTCAGCGCAGAGGCATCGGCGCTACGTGCCTTCATGGCCTCAATTTCGTCATTGAAGGCACGACGCATGTCTTTGGCGTACCCCGCCATGATTTCGTAGCGGTTGGAGATCAAAGCCTCCAGGGTTTTTTCATCAGCGACAGGCCGCACATCTCCAAAGGCAAGCTTTGGCGGGGTTTTCTTGACTTTTGCCAAACCGGCCATCTGCATCAGGCAGATATACATCCAGCCAATGTCAAATTCGTAAGGCTTGACGGACAGTTTGGCCGACGTCGGATAGGTGTGATGGTTATTGTGCAACTCTTCACCGGCAATGACGATGCCCCATGGCACGAGGTTGGTGCTGGCATCGCTGGCTTCAAAATTGCGGTAACCCCAATAGTGGGCCGCGCCGTTGATGATGCCCGCCGCAGTAATGGGCGTCCAGGCCATTTGCATGGCCCAGACAGCCAGACCCAAAGCGCCAAACAAATACAGGTTAATGATCATCATCACGCCAACACCTTGCCAAGAAAACCGGGTGTACAGGTGGCGTTCGATCCAGTCATCCGGCGTACCGTGGCCGTAACGCGCCATGGTTTCAAGGTTTTTAGACTCCACCCGGTACAACTCGGCACCCTGGAACAGCACTTTTTTGATGCCGTAAACGTGGGGGCTGTGCGGGTCTTCAGCACCTTCGCACTTTGCATGGTGTTTGCGGTGGATGGAGGCCCACTCTTTGGTGACTTGACCGGTGGTCAGCCAAAGCCAGAAGCGGAAGAAATGGGCTGCAATCGGGTGCAAGTCCAGCGCCCGGTGCGCTTGGTGGCGATGCAGATAGACCGTGACGCTGATCATCGTGACGTGGGTCATGGCCAAGGTGAACAGCAAGACCTGCCACCAAGCCAAATTCCATGCGCCATGGGCCAGCCATTCAATGGCAGCGTTTAAAACAGTCCAGTCGGGTAAGAACATAAAAGTATGGTCTCTTTCGCTTAGGTTAATAATAATTTTCAAAGGCGCGAGCGTCAGCAACCACGGCCTCAGCGCCAGAATTTTACGAGAATTGGCATTCCCTGGCTAGCAAAATAGTCGAGGAATGTGGAGTAAACCGCAAAGTTCGTCGAAAACGCTCACTTTTTGCCAAAAGCTCTCAAAATTCTACAAAAATTCAAATTTTCGTCCAAATAACGGCGAAAAATCCGTCTGTTCCATGGCGATGAGGCCATAGGCGAAGGTATTTGTGACCTGATTCTGGGCCTACGCCACCGCCGCTGCACAGGTTTTCTGCCTTGTCTATCTTCAAATGGGCCAGCTCGACCCCAACTTCAAGGGCCTTGAAATCTGGATTTGCAGCAGAAAACGCTTCGGCGATCAGTTCATTTTCTTGTGGCAGCAAACTGCACGTTGCGTAAACCAGACGGCCACCAGGCTTTAACAGCCGACTTGCACTTTGCAAAATGGCCGCCTGCAGCACGGTCAAGGCCTGAACGCCAGCCGGGTTCTGCCGCCATTTCAGGTCTGGGTTACGCCTTAGCGTCCCCAGGCCCGAGCAAGGGGCATCCACCAGAACCCGGTCAATTTTGCCCGCAAGGCGCTTGATGCGGTCATCCCGCTCATGGGCAATGGCCACAGGGTGCACGTTGGAGAGTCCGCTGCGGGCCAAGCGCGGTTTAAGCGCCTCAAGCCGATGCGCTGACGTGTCAAAAGCATACAACCGACCCGTATTGCGCATGGCCGCCCCCAGCGCCAAAGTCTTACCGCCCGCGCCGGCGCAGAAATCAACCACCATCTCACCGCGTTTGGCGTCGACCAGCAGCGCCAGCAGTTGCGAGCCTTCGTCCTGAACCTCGATCGCGCCTTTGGTGAATGGTTCGAGTTTGTTCAAAACGGGCTTGCCGTCGATGCGCAAACCCATGGGCGAATACGGCGTCGGCAGCGACTGGATACCAGTTTTCGCAAGTTCCTTTTGCACGTCCGCACGCTTGGCCGTCAAGGTGTTGACCCGCAAATCCAGCCCCGCGCTGCGGTTCAGCGCCTCGACCAAAGGCCAAAAACCTGCGCCGACCTGGGCTTTGAGACTGTCCACCAACCACTCGGGCAGGTTGTGGCGGTGCCGCTCCATCAAATCGGCCACAACAATTTTGTCGCATTGGTCGAGCCAATTTTTTTCGGTGTCGTTCAGTGCGCTTTTTAGGAAATCACGAGGGCCGTTAAACCCCAAAATGGCCAATCGACGCTCTTTGGAGCCGCTACCGCTGGGGGCAAAGTGGTCAAACAAAAGTTTTTTGCGCAGCACGGTGTAAACCGTTTCGGTCAAGGTCGCTCGCTCGCGCGGCCCTAAATTGCGGTTCTCCTGAAAAAACCGGGACACGATAGAGTCGGTGGGATGGTCAAATTTGAGGACGAGCCTAACCAGGGCGGCGCAGGTGTCCAACAGGGCTTTGGGATGCATAGGGCGTGATTGTCCCACGCACAGGTGATTTAACGCCGCCAGATGCCAGAAGCTGGCTAAAACCGATTTTCAAGCTCACTCAATAGCAAAACCGATTAAAATCCCCGTGAACAGGGCATACATTGCTATATTTAATATAACATTTCAAAAATCGTCCTGGCGTAAATCAAATGCTCCTGCGTCAGCACCCGGGCCGCGAGGCGCTCTGCCGTATCACCTTCCAACACCGGGACAACCGCTTGCGCCAAGATGGCCCCGTGGTCAAGTTCTGCCGTCACCCGATGCACTGTGGCGCCCGCAAACTTGCAGCCCTCGTCGATTGCACGTTGATGAGTGTGCAAGCCGGTAAACGCGGGCAGGAGCGAGGGATGGACGTTGACCAGGCGGCCTTCAAATTCCGCCACAAAACCCGCCGTCAACACCCGCATAAAGCCGGCCAGAACAACCAATGCAGGCCGTGCGTCGGGGTCATGGCGCTTGATGGCGACCGCCAGCGCCTCGTCAAACAGCGTCCGCGTGGCAAACTTTTTGTGATCAACCACCTCGGTTCTTATGCCCTGCGCTTGCGCCAGCGCCAAACCGCCCGCATCGGCTCGATTGGCAATGACGCCGCTGATTTGCACGCCCCGGCGTTCAGCCCATTGCTCGCGCCGCGCCGCAGCCACAATGGCAGCCATGTTGCTGCCCGAACCGGAGATCAGAATGACTATATTTTTCATGACGATGCAAAAATTGGAGGGCGTTAACTTTCACGCTATGTCTCACCTTATCTTTGACGTCAAACAACAGGGTTTGTCTCCACCAAGACAGACCAAATAGTACGACCGTGCTTAAATTTCGGCGTTACAGTAGAAAGCGCATTGAAAGCACCCAAAAATGGGTGCGCCACATTGAGTGACCTCAGGAGACATTTTATGGATTTAGCTTTTACGCCGGAAGAACAGACATTTCGCGAAGAGATTCGCGCCTGGGTTGCCGCCAGCCTGCCCAAAGACATTTCACACAAAGTCCACAACGCCTTGAACCTGACGCGCGACGACCAGCAGGGCTGGGCCAAGATTTTGGGCAAAAAAGGCTGGCTGGGTTACGGCTGGCCCGCGCAGTTTGGCGGCCCCGGTTGGACAGCCGTGCAAAAGCACCTGTTTGAAGAAGAATGCGCCATGGCCGGCGCGCCGCGCATCATCCCGTTTGGCCCGGTCATGGTGGCTCCGGTCATCATGACGTTTGGCTCGCCCGAGCAGCAAAAACGGCACCTTCCGGGCATCGCCAGCGGCGAGGTGTGGTGGAGCCAGGGTTACAGCGAGCCCAATGCGGGTTCTGACCTGGCCAGCCTGCGTTGCAAGGCTGAACGCCAGGGCGACAAATTCATCGTCAATGGCCAGAAAACCTGGACCACGTTGGCCCAGTTTGGCGACTGGATGTTTTGCCTGGTGCGCACCAGCTCCGAGGGCAAGCCGCAAACCGGCATCAGCTTTTTGCTGATGGACATGAAAACGCCCGGCATCACGGTGCGCCCGATCCGCACGGTAGACGGCGGTGTTGAAGTGAACGATGTCTTTTTTGACAATGTTGAAGTGCCGGCTGAAAACCTGATTGGTGAAGAGAACAAAGGCTGGACCTACGCCAAGCATCTGTTGAGCCACGAGCGCACCAATATTGCCGACGTGAACCGCGCCAAACGCGAACTGGAGCGGCTCAAACGAATTGCCAAGACCGAGGGCGTCTACGAAGACCACCGTTTCCGCGATGAAATCGCCAAGCTTGAGGTGGAGGTGGTCGCGTTGGAGATGATGGTGCTGCGGGTGCTGTCGGCTGAAAAATCCGGTAAAAATTCGCTCGACGTGGCGGGCCTTTTGAAAATTCGCGGCAGCGAAATCCAGCAGCGATACAGCGAACTGATGATGATGGCCGCGGGGCCTTACGCTTTGCCTTTGATCCGTGAAGCCATGGACGCAGGCTGGCAGGGTGAGGCCGTCGGGGCCTTGTATTGCGCCCCGCTGGCAGGCACTTATTTCAACATGCGCAAGACGACGATTTATGGGGGCTCCAACGAGGTGCAGCGAAACATCGTCGCTCAGACCGTGCTCAGCTGACACTCGGCCCGGCCTGCGCGTTGTGCAACAATTTTGCGCCCCCAAGCCCCCTGCGGGAGGCGGTTCGACAGTGATGAATGCGGTGGACGATACTTTTTTCTTTTCGCTGGCAACGGCTATGTATTGATTGAACTTGAATAACGAATTGGGTGACTTATGAACTTTGACACGACTGACGAACAAGAACAGCTACGCGACGCGGTGCGCAAATGGGTCGACAAGGCTTACAGCTTCGACCGCCGTCGCAAAATTGCCGACGCGGGCGGGTTCTCGGCTGAGGCCTATGGCGAACTGGCCGAGCTGGGGCTTTGCGGCCTGTACATCCCGGAGGACGACGGCGGCATGGGCATGGGTCCGGTCGAAGGCATGGTGGTGATGGAAGAGCTTGGGCGCGGCATTGTGTGCGAGCCGCTGGCGCAAGCGCTGGTGGCGGGCGGCGTGCTGGCGGGTTATGCGCCGGCCGACCTCAAGTCAGCCTGGCTGCCAAAAATTGCCTCAGGCGAGGCCCTTGTCGTGTTGGCTTACCAGGAACGAACTGCGCGTTACCACCTCAATGTCTGCGCTGCGCAGGCTGCGTTAGCCAACAACCAGTGGTCGCTGAACGCTTCTAAAAGCATGGTGCCCGCGGGTGACAAAGCCCAGGCGTTTCTCGTGCCGGCCATGGCGGCCGGCAAGATGGCCCTGTTTTTGGTGGAAGCGGGAGCGGCTGGCGTCACAACCCGTGGCTACGGCACGCAAGACGGCGGCCGTGCGGCAGAACTAGTCTGCAAGGATGCGACCGCCACCCTGATCACGGCGCAAGGGCTGGCGGCCCTTGAACACGCCGTGGACATCGGCATTGCTGCGCTGTGTGCCGAAGCGGTGGGCGCGATGGAAAAAACATTGGCCATCACGGCCGAATACCTCAACACCCGCAAGGCCTTTGGTGTGACCATCAGCACGTTTCAAGCCTTGCGGCACCGTGCGTCTGACATGAAGATGGAGCTTGAGCTCGGCCGCTCCATGAGTTATTACGCCACACTCAAGCTCAATGCCCCCGCGCCCGAGCGCCGTGCCGCCTTAGCCCGCGCCAAGTACCAGATCGGCAATTCCATGCGCTACGTTGGCCAGCAGGCCGTTCAACTGCACGGGGGCATTGGTGTGACGGATGAATACATCATCAGCCACTACTTCCGTAAATTGACTCAGCTTGAAATGACGTATGGCGACACGCAGCACCACCTGGGTGAAGTCGCAGACCGAATGCAGGAAACCGCAGGCGTATTTGCCTGACACGGGCCTTGAAACGCCGATGTCTTGGCGCATTGCGGCGTTGCAAATTCTCGCAATATTTTCATATTGCTCCGGTTTGCGCCTTGCGCTGCATCCCAGGCATCGAATTTTCAAGCCCGTGTCTAACTTTGAGGAATGACAATCATGAAGACCCAAACAACTGCCGCCGCCTTGCTCTGCACTGTGGCCTTGCTGGCCGGTTGCGCCACCGGCCCGTCCACCGGTTCGTCAACCCAGGACCTTCCGCCCATCGTCTTCGTGCATGGCAATGGCGACCACGCGGCGCTGTGGCAAACCACCTTGTGGCGTTTTGAATCTAATGGCTGGCCGGCGGACCGCCTGCTCGCCATTGACGTGCCCTACCCCAATGCCCGCACCAACGATGCCGTGGCACAGCCGGGCACAAGCTCCACCGCCGACCACATGGCCTACCTCAAGGCCGAAGTCGACAAGGTGCTGGCCCGCACCGGCGCCAAACAGGTGGTGCTGTTTGCCAATTCCCGCGGCGGCAACGCCGTGCGCAATTACATCCAGAACGGCGGCGGCGCGGCCACGGTGAGCCACGCCATCCTAGGCGGCACACCGAACCACGGCGTGTGGGCCATCAAAGGCTTCAACGAAGGCAATGAATTCTCTGGCACCGGCCCGTTTTTGACGGCCTTGAACGCGCCCAAAAACGCCAATGGCGACGAAGTGACCGGCCCGGTCAAGTGGATGACCATCCGCTCCGACAACAACGACAAATTTGCCCAGCCCGACGGCCTGTGGATCGGTGCCAAAGGCACAGCCACCAACGTCACCGCCGCCGGGCCGGAGTTGAAGGGTGCCCAAAACGTGGTCATCCCGCGCATCGACCACCGTGAAACCTCGTTCTCGCCAGCCGCGTTCCTGGCCGCCTGCAAGTTCATCGGCGGCAGCGACTGCCAGGCCGAGGTACCGGCGCAGACCAGCGTGCTGCTCAATGGCCGCATCACCGGCATCGGTGCCAAGTCCGACGACCTCAAGAGCGGCACCAACCCCAACAACCTGCCCATCCCCGGGGCGCGCGTGGACGTGTACGCGCTCAACGCTGGGACCGGCGAACGGGCGGGCGCGGCGGTACACAGCAAGCTGGCCGATGCCGACGGCCAATGGGGCCCCGTGGTGGCCAGTGGCGGCGTGGCCTATGAATTCGTGGTGACTGCCCCCGGCTATGCCACCACGCACTTTTACCGCAGCGGCCTGCCGCGCAGCAGCAGCGTGATGCATCTGCGCCCGGAGCGCCTGGCCGATGCCGACAAGGCCGCTGGCAGCGTGGTCAACTTCATCCGCCCGCGCGGCTACTTCGACATGGAGCGCGACAAGATTAGCTTTGACGGCAAAACCTCTGCCCTGCCCGGCGTGCCGCCCTCATTTGCAGGCGTGGCCAGCAGCAAGGTGGTGCTGCCCGCCGCTGACGCGCGCAGCATCAGCGCGGAGTTCAACGGGGAGAAAGTCGTAGGCCGAACCTGGCCGGCGGCCGAGAACCATCTGGTGGTGTTGGAGATCACCCAATAGACAAGGGCGACGTCTCGGTCAGCCCAGGGTGGATGCATTTTGAAATTGAAGTCGCTACAAATTATGTAGC
Organism: Burkholderiales bacterium; assembly: GCA_025360385.1. Classification (GTDB taxonomy): domain Bacteria; phylum Pseudomonadota; class Gammaproteobacteria; order Burkholderiales; family Burkholderiaceae_C; genus JANYCG01. The sequence goes on from JANYCG010000295.1 coordinate 16,056, forward strand.
ATTAAACGCATATTCCACAACGACAATTCTCTTAAATTGCGAAGTTGTCAGGCCAGGGGATGAAGATCAAGCGCTGCGCTCATGAGCGTGACGCGCTGCCCCTGCACAGGCAGCCTCAACTCGCGGGCGCGGGCCAGCACGCCAGGCACGGAGACTACCGCCAACGTGAAGCCGATGATGCGGGATTCCGCGTTGGACGCGGCATCCGCTTCAAACATCGCCTGGCCATCCTGCAAATCCAGTTGCCAGCCATTGAGTGTGACGCCAGCTGCGGTGCGCCCCAGCACCTGCGCCCAGCGTTGCGCCAGCGCCTCTGCGTCTTGCGCAGCCAAAGTCAGGCCGCGCACACGCTGTTGGCCTTCGGGGCTCGGCATCGGTGCTGCACCCGTTTGCCAGTTAGGACCACCCCAGCGCCACGACGCCGCAGGGCGGGCTTCGTCGATGGACACGATCGCGCCACCAATGTCCTTGGGGTGCAGGTGCATGGCGCTGATGTTGTCAAACGCCGCGCTACGCCAGACGCGGCGCACGCTCAGGGCGTCCAGCCGACGCTCTTCGCGGGCAAAGTCGTCCGTCTGCAAAATCAACATGTAGGGGCTGTCGCCGTGCCGGTCCAGATGGCGACCGCAGGCCGTGCCAGGCCGGGTCGGTGAAATCACCTCGATGAATTGGTCGCCAAAGGCGAACACCGCGTTGTCGATGCCGAACTCCGCAACGCCAGGGTCGCGGAAGGGTGCCGCCAGGCCCAAAAGCTGTGCGACCTGCTCGCGGCCCTGAGCCAGGTCTTTGGCGGCGAAAACGATTTGACGGATGCGCATGGTGTTCTGGGTCGGCCTTGGTCAAAACTTTGACTATAGCAAGTCGATCCAGTGCTTCTAGCGTCTACTGCACAGAAAGGATCGCTGGTAGCTCACCAAAGCTAAGGAAGCGCTGAACAAGTCCCCTACGGCGTGCGATCAGCCGGGCTCGGGCGGTCTGCCGCGTTGAATTTCTTGCCAATAGCGGGGCTATTGACTGCGAAATCCGCCTTGCATCCCATCCCGATCCGGCTGCCGCACATCCGCCAGGACTTGTTCAGCGCTTCCCTAACAGAGGCTCGCCCTTCAAAGTCGATGGATTTTGAAAAACATCTGAACCCGCGGATCAACTGTAGTTGCTATAAATTTAGCAGCTATACATGTCAATTCCACAAGGGCCAGAGCCCCACAAGGCGACGAAGATCCGCGCTAAACCAGCAAGCGCGAGCTCTTGGGCACGTGCGCCATCAGGAACTCCATCTGGTCGGCCAGAATGCGACGGTTGCGCAGGATGAAGTCTTCCCACAGGCTGGGCACGTAAGGGGCGTACAGCAGTGGCATGTTGGCCTGTTCGGGCGTTCGGCTGCTTTTGCGGTGGTTGCAGGGGCGGCAGGCGGTGACCACGTTCATCCAGGTGTCGACGCCGTTTTGCGCAAACGGAATGATGTGTTCCCGCGTCAGCTCTTCTTCAACGTGGTTCGCGCCGCAGTAGGCACACACATTGCGGTCGCGTGCAAACAACTTGCCGTTGGTCAGGCCGGGGCGCAGGTTGAAGGGATTGATGTTGGGCACGCCCTTGGTGCCGATGATGCTGTTGACCGTGATGATGGACTGTTCACCCGTCACCGCGTTGTGCCCGCCATGAAACACCGCCACTTCGCCGCCAGACTCCCAGCGCACTTCTTCGGCCGCGTAGTGGATCACCGCCTGTTCAAGCGAAATCCAGGATTGGGGCAACCCTTGGGCAGACAGCTTCAAGACCTTCAAAATACGCCTCCTGTGCAGAAGTTATTTCAAGTACGGACACGAATCAGAATCACGATCAGGACATGGCCTGCGAACGCACCCAGTCTCTAGGCCACAATATACCCTGTTTTCAAGGCAATCCGGCCCCGAGGGTTTTGCAAAAAGCGCAGCCCGCTATTGAAAATATAACAATCCCGTGGCAAATCCATGACAGATGTAAATTCAGGTGTGAGATGAAAGTATTCAGGGGATTCAAACATCCCGGCATCGCGCCCTCTTGCGCGCTGACGATCGGCAATTTTGACGGCGTGCACCGCGGCCACCAAGCCATGCTGGCGCTCTTGTGCAGCGAAGCACACCAACGAGGCATTCCCAGCTGCGTGCTGACCTTTGAGCCACATCCGCGCGATTATTTTTCCAAGCTGATGGGCAAGCCAGAGCTGGCCCCGGCGCGCGTTGGCACTCTGCGCGACAAGCTGCTGGACCTGGCCCACTGTGGCATCGACCAGGTGGTGGTGCTGCCCTTCAATGCGGCGCTGGCGGCCAAGCCGGCCCGGGCCTTCATTGACGAAGTGCTGGTGGGCGGCCTGGGTGCCAAAATAATTTTGGTGGGCGACGACTTCCGCTTTGGCGCCAAACGCGTGGGTGACTACGCCATGCTGGACGCGGCCGGCGACGCGCAGCCGCCGGGCCGGGGCTTTGACGTGGCCCGCATGAACAGCTACGAGGTTCACACGCTGCGCGTGTCCAGCTCGGCCGTACGCGCTGCACTGATGGCAGGCGAGATGGCTGACGCAGCACGCCTGCTGGGCCGACCCTACCGCATTTCAGGCCATGTATTGCATGGCCGCAAGCTGGGCCGCGAGCTGGGCTTCAGAACCTTGAATTTGCACTTTGCCCATTGGAAGCCCGCTGCCAGTGGCATTTTCGTGGTTCAGGTCCATGGCCTGCTGCAAAAGCCGCTGGCCGGTGTGGCCAACCTGGGCGTGCGGCCTTCGCTGGATGCGAATGACGTCAATGGGGGCCGCGTGCTGCTGGAAACCCATTGCCTGGACTGGCCTGCCGCATTGGGCGCCGACGGGGGTTACGGTAAAATCATCCGTGTGGAACTGCTACACAAACTGCACGGCGAGCTGAAATACGACAGTCTGGAGGCCCTCACCCTGGGCATCGCCAAAGACCGGGACGACGCACGCGCCTGGTTTGCGTCGCACCCGTTGGCCCACCCGATGGCCCACTCGATTTCACCTGCGCTTGCCCAGCCAGGTCAGGCCCGAATTTGACGGGGCCGCATCGACGCACTTTGCCCCGCGTCAAAAAAATTGGCGCCTGAGAACTCTCGGGCGTCCCTGCTTTTCAGCCTGCAAGCCCCAAGCCGCAAACTTTGCAGATTCCTGTCCCCAATTTGAAATCGCCCATGACCGACACCGTTGACACCACCCGACTGGATTACCGCAGCACCCTGAATCTGCCCGACACACCCTTTCCCATGCGCGGCGACCTGGCCAAACGCGAACCGGGGTGGGTCAAGCAATGGGAAGACCAGGGCACCTACCAAAAGCTGCGCGATGCCCGCGCCCACGCGCCCAAATTCATCTTGCACGATGGCCCGCCGTATGCCAATGGTCAGATCCACATGGGTCACGCCGTCAACAAGATTTTGAAAGACATGATCGTCAAGGCGCGCCAGCTCAAAGGCCTTGACGCCGCCTACATCCCGGGCTGGGACTGCCATGGCCTGCCGATTGAAAACGCGATTGAAAAGAAGTTTGGCCGCAATCTTCCGCGTGACGACATGCAGGCCAAAAGCCGCGCCTTCGCCACCGAACAAATTGGCATTCAGATGGCCGACTTCAAGCGACTGGGCGTGCTGGGTGACTGGCAGCGACCCTACCGCACCATGGATTTCGCCAATGAAGCAGGTGAAATTCGCGCATTCAAGCGCGTGGTCGAGCGCGGTTTTGTCTACCGCGGCCTCAAGCCCGTTTACTGGTGTTTTGACTGCGGCTCGTCCCTGGCCGAGTTCGAGATCGAATACGCCGACAAAAAATCGCAGACGCTGGACGTGGGGTTTTTGTGTGCCGAGCCCGCCAAGTTAGCGGCTGCATTTGGCGTCGGTGTTTTGTCCAAAGACGCCTTCGCCGTCATCTGGACCACGACCGCCTGGACGATCCCCGCCAACCAGGCTTTGAACCTGAACCCTGAACTCGTCTACGCCCTGGTCGACACCGAACGCGGCCTGCTGATTTTGGCCGAATCGCTGGTCGACACATGCCTGGCGCGTTATGCACTGACTGGCAAAACCATCGCGACGACGCAAGGCAAAAACCTGGCGGGCATCAACTTCAAACACCCGTTGAGCCATGTCGAGAAAGCCTATGACCGCCTCTCGCCCATCTACCTTGCCGACTACGCCACAGCCGACGACGGCACGGGTCTGGTGCATTCTGCGCCGGCGTACGGCGTGGAAGACTTCAACAGTTGCGTGGCCCACGGCATGGCCTATGACGACATCTTGAACCCGGTGCAGGGCAATGGTGCCTACGCGGCGGACTTCCCGCTGTTCGGCGGCCAGCACATCTGGAAAGCGGCACCGGTCATCATCAACACCCTGCGCAGCGCTGGGCGGCTGTTCAACACCGTGGACATCGTGCACAGCTACCCGCACTGCTGGCGCCACAAAACACCGGTCATCTACCGGGCGGCGGCGCAGTGGTTCATCCGCATGGATGAAGGCGTCGGCGTGTTCACCAAAGACAAAGCCGCCAAGACCCTGCGCCAACTGGCCCTGGATGCGATTGAGCACACCGCCTTCTTCCCCGAGAACGGCAAGGCCCGCCTGCACGACATGATTGCCGGCCGACCCGACTGGTGCATCAGCCGCCAGCGCAGTTGGGGCGTGCCCCTGCCCTTCTTTTTGCACAAGGACAGCGGCGAGTTGCATCCGAAAACCATGGAGATTCTGGACATCGCCGCCGACATGGTGCAAGCCGGTGGCATCGAGGCCTGGAGCAAGGCCGACACCGAATCCATTTTCAGCAAAGTGGCTTGTGCGGCAGATGCCCCCAGCTATACCAAAAGCAGCGACATTCTGGAGGTCTGGTTTGACTCCGGCACCACCCACACCACAGTTTTGAAAGGCAGCCACCAAAAGACGCGGGCCGATGGCAGCTCGGCCCATGCGCATGAAGGCCTTGACCCGAGCACCGGCCTGACCGTGCCTGAGACCGACCTTTACCTTGAAGGCCACGACCAACACCGCGGCTGGTTCCACAGCTCGCTGCTGACCGCCTGCGCCATGTATGACCGCGCACCCTACAAAGCCATTTTGACGCACGGCTTCACAGTGGACAGCAAGGGCCACAAGATGAGCAAGAGCCTGGGCAACGGCATCGAGCCGCAGGCCGTCAGTGGCAAACTGGGTGCGGAAATCATCCGCCTGTGGGTGGCGGCCAGCGACTACTCAGGCGACATTGCCGGGGACGAGAAAATCCTGGCCCGCGTCGTCGACACCTACCGGCGCATCCGCAACACGCTGAAGTTTCTGCTGGCCAACGTCAGCGACTTTGACCCCGCCACAGACGCCGTGCCGCTGGCGCAGATGCTGGAGATCGACCGTTACGCGCTGAGCCGCGCCGCGCAACTCCAGACCGACATCCTGGCGCACTACGAGGTCTATGAATTCCATCCCGTGGTCTCGAAACTGCAAATTTATTGCAGCGAAGACCTGGGCTCGTTCTACCTGGACATCCTCAAAGACCGGCTGTACACGACCGCACCCAAATCCTTGGCGCGACGCAGTGCACAAACCGCCCTGTGGCAGATCACGCAAGGCATGTTGCGCTGGATGGCACCATTTTTGAGCTTCACATCCGAGGAAGCCTGGGCCGTGTTGTCAGCGGCTGGCAAAATTCCCAGCGCCAATGCCGCGTCAATTTTCATGGACACGTATGTCGCCTTCGACACGCCTGACGTGGCGCTGCTGGCCAAGTGGGGCCGCATCTGCGAGATCCGCGACCTGGTCAACAAGGCCATTGAAACATTACGGGCTGACGGCAAGGTAGGCTCGTCATTGCAAGCCAATGTCACACTCACAGTCAACGCCGCAGACCATGCACTGCTGCAAAGCCTTGGGGCTGACCTGAAGTTTGTTTTCATCACATCAGCTATTACCTTAGTAGCAAACAATTCAATATCCGTAGGAACATTTGCCTCGCTGGACGTCAAATGCGAACGCTGCTGGCATTACATGCCCGATGTAGGAAGCGACGCCAGCCACCCCGGCATTTGCGGCCGCTGCATCAGCAACCTCTACGGCGCAGGTGAAGTGCGGGAGTTTGCTTGACCCCGTTCGCTCTGAGCCTGGCTAAGGGTCTTTCAATCACCGTGGCGACAGGCTTGGACAAGCTCAGCCCGAACGGACTATCTCAATGAGCAAATTTGTCAAATCCTCCTCCAGCCTGCTGGTCTGGCTGGGCCTGGCGCTGATCATCCTGATCTTCGACCAACTCACCAAAGTGATGGTGGTGGGGTATTACAAACTGGGGGACAGCACCGTGCTGGCCAGTTACTTCAACGTCGTGCGCGTGCACAATGAAGGCGCGGCCTTTTCTTTTTTGGCAGGCGCCGGCGGCTGGCAGCGCTGGTTCTTCACGGGCATCGGGTTTGCGGCGGCGGGTTTCATCGTCTGGATGCTCAAGTCACACCCTGGGCAAAAGCTGTTTTCATTCGCCATGGCCTGCATTCTGGGGGGTGCCATCGGCAACGTGATCGACCGCCTGCTGTACGGTTATGTGGTGGATTTTCTGGACTTCCACGGGTCTTTTTTGAACCCCGTATTTTCAGGGGGCCACTTCCCGGCGTTCAACGTGGCTGACAGCGCCATCAGCGTGGGCGCGGCTTGTTTGATACTCGATGAGATTCTGCGCGTGCGCCGCGCCAAATAAACCCGATCAAAGCCCGTGACCCACCTGCTCAACCTGCTCGCCGCCATCGCCCTGCTGGTCTGGGGCACGCACCTGGTGCGCACGGGCATCCTGCGGGTATTTGGGGCCAATCTGCGCAACCTGCTGGCCAAGAGCACCGCCAACCGCGTGGCCGCTGTGTTGTCGGGCATTGGCGTGACGGCGCTGGTGCAAAGCAGCACCGCCACCGCGCTGATCGTCTCCTCGTTTGTCGGCCAGGGCCTGATGAGCCTGCCGTCGGCGCTGGCCGTCATGCTGGGAGCGGACATTGGCACCAGCCTGATGGCGGTGCTGTTCTCGCGCGACCTGTCCTGGCTGTCGCCACTGTTCATTCTGGTCGGCGTGGTGTTTTTCATCCTGCGCCCGTCCAGTGGCGTGGGACGGGTTGGGCGGGTACTGATCGGCTTGGGGCTGATGTTGCTGGCGCTCAAGCTGGTCACGCAGTCTGCCAACATCCTCACCCAGGCCCCGGTCGTGAAGGAACTGCTGGCCAGCCTGACCAGTGACCTGCTGCTGGAGATTTTTGTCGGCACGGTGCTGGCGGTGCTGTCGTATTCCAGCCTGGCGGTGGTGCTGCTCACCGCTGCGTTCGCGCTGTCGCACGTGATTCCGATGGAGGTTGCGCTTGGCCTGGTGCTGGGGGCCAATTTGGGCAGCGGCCTGCTGGCCCTGTTGACCACACTCAAGGCCAATGTTGAAACCCGCCAGGTGCCCTTGGGCAATTTTGTTTTCAAGGCGCTGGGCGTGGCCCTGGCGGCGCCCTTTATTGGCCTGTGGCTCCAGCATGTTCCCAAAGTGCTGGGGGACCTGGCAACGCCCGTGGTCTTGTTCCACCTGACCTTCAACGTCGTTATGGGCGGCCTGTTCATTGGGCTGACGGGCCGCATCGCGCACTGGGTCGCCCTGGTGTTGCCCAAGCCCGTCAAAAGCACGGTCGCAGGCCGACAGCGGCACCTGGATGCCACGGCGCTGTCCACCCCCTCTTTGGCCATTTCCTGCGCCGTGCGTGAGGCCATGCACCAGGCCGACGTGGTGGAGGCCATGTTGCTGGGCGCCATGAACGTTATCCGCCACAACGACCGCACACTCGCCGCTGAGCTGCGCCAGATGGACGACACGGTGGACGAGCTTTACTCCGACATCAAGTATTACCTGACCAAAATATCGCGCGAGGCGCTGGAAGAAAACGAGGCGCGACGCTGGACCGACATCATCAGCTTCACCATCAACATGGAGCAGATCGGCGACATCATCGAACGCGTGATCCAGGACATCGAAGACAAAAAAATCACGCCGGGGCGCGAATTTTCAGAAGCCGGGATGCGTGAAATCTGCGAGCTGCACGCCCGCCTGGTCGACAACTTGCGCCTGGGCATGAGCGTGTTTTTGAACGGCACACTGCGCGACGCCCAAAAACTGCTGGAAGAAAAAACCCGCTTTCGGGACCTGGAGCGCCAATACGCCGCGTCCCACCTGGACCGTCTCGCAGTCAACACCGTGCAAAGCATAGAAACCAGCTCGTTGCACCTGGATTTGATCAGCGACCTGAAACGCATCAACTCTCACATCTGCTCCATTGCCTACCCCATCCTCGACTCGGCCGGAGTGCTGGCGCCTAACCGCTTGCGCCAGCCAGCGCTGCTGGACGAGCGGTAGCCTTATTGCTCAATATTGTCGGCCTTACGGGCTTTGTTGTTCAACCTCCATGGCTTTTTGCCCTTGCACAAACTGTGTCACTTCGACTGCGTCGCCAACGGGGCTGGCGCAGACAGGCTCAGGTAAACATACAGGCCCATCTGCGCCACGCCTTGCTCTTCGCGCAACGGGGCCGTCACCAAGGCATCGATGGCAAACCCGGCCTCGGTGGCGGCACGCCGCAGGTAGGCCTGCGAGTGGGCATAACGCAGGCTGGGCAACAAGCGCATATCGACCGGCGGCCCCGCCGGGCTTGTGGGCATCAATTCCACAGTCAAACAGAACTGGCCTGGCGGTCGCAAACACGCCGCCACCGCATGGAACAAAGGCTCCAGCGCGCCCACATAAATCAACACGTCTGCCGCCACCACCAAGTCGAACTTGGGCTCTTGCAGCCGGTCCGGGTCGCGCAGATAGGCCACAGCGTCCGCGTGAACCAGGCTGTCATACACACCAGTCTGACGCGCTACCTCCAGCATGCCGCTGGAGATGTCCAGCCCCGCCAAATGGTCGGCCACCGGCCGGATCAAAGGCCCGCACAGCCCCGAGCCACAGCCCACATCCAGCGCCCTGGCGTAGTGCCGTGGCGCGGCTTTAAGCAGGTGCCCCATCAGCACCTCTGGCCCTTGGTACTTCAGCACATTGACCAGGTGGCCCTGAAAATCCTGGGCATAGTCGTCAAACAGGCGTTCGACATAGGTGCGCGGCGCGGCGCCAGGGGCGCTGTCCGACCGGATTGCGCCAAGGTAATAGGTGTTGAGTTCAAGGTCGGCACCCGCCTGGATCGCCGCCTGAAAACTTTGGGCCGCTTCGTCCTGCCGACCCAGGTCGCGCAGCACCACGCCGCGGTTGCCCCAGGCCCTGCCGTTGCGCGGCTCCAGGGCCAAGGCCTGGTCCAGGCAGGCCAGGCCGGCCAGGTTTTGATTCAGCGCGATGTGCGCCTGGGAGGTGTGCAGCCACAACAAGGCTTGGTCCGGGTCAATGGCACAGGCCTGCTCAAGGCAGTCGAGCGCGGCCTGCGACGCCCCAAGTGCCAGCAGCGTGCGGCCCTGAAACCACCAGGCATCGCGGTTGCGCGGCTCCATGCCGCAAGCCTGATGCAGCATGGGCAAGGCGGCGTCATACTTGCCCAGCTTGAAACGCGTCACGCCCAGATTCACCAGGCTTGACGCACGATCCGGCCACAGCGCCAAGGCCGCTTCAAAACTTGCTTCAGCCAAAGACAACTGGCCTGCATTGACGTGGCTCAGGCCGAGCAAGAAATGAGTCTTGGCGGCGTCAAAAATCGCGTCGGCAGATGCACTGGAAGTTGTCATGGCTTCGGGTGTCGCGTCAACAGGGCAGCTCAGTCAATCGAGTCGGCCCGCACGATGGGCGGGCGCCTCGCCAAGGTGCGATCCCGGGTCCAGCGCAGCCACCAAAATCAGGGCCGCTTCAAGCGTGAACTGGTCCCGTTCAAGCCATTCAATCAACTCATGGCGCGCCAGCAGTTTGAACTGCGCCACCTCGCCGTCCTGGTTGGCGGGCTCTAGCCCATGGGGCAAGGTGCAGCGGTACCAGGCGATGGACTCGACGACATAACCAATGCCCTGGTCATCCCCCCCGTCGCCTGCGTCGGCGGTTGGGCGGCGCACCGCCACGAGCCCGCAACGCTCTAAATTGTGCAGCTGTTCGGGTTTTATGCCCGCCTCTTCCCAGGTCTCACGCGCCAAAGCCGAGTCCAGCGTGTCGTGCGCCGACACCATGCCGCCCATCAGGGTGTCCCAAAGCCCGGGGTCGTTGGATTTGGTCAAGGCCCGTTGCTGCACCCAGACCCTGCCGTCAGGCGCCAGCCCGTGCAAATGCACCGCCTGTGTCGCTAGGCCCAAAGGCCGCACGGCGCCGCGCTCCACACTGCCCAGCCGCTGGCCGGAATCACTGCAAACACCCAACTGTTCGTTGCGCCAATGGTGGCGAACATGGCCCAGGTTGGCGTCATGCAGCGCTTGGGCTATGGCGGCGAGGCTGGCGCTCAGGCTGGCAGCGTGGCCTGGCTTGGCCCCCGCCGCCGTCACTTGGGCGCCAGACCATTTGGCGTCGGGCACCGTGCCAATGCGCCAAGCGGGCGTCGGTTTTCCATGCTTCAAATACTCTGATTTAAATAGCAAGCTATCAAGCATTGACGGGGACTTAACCCCCATTTCACTCACAAGATTGCTCAAAACCGAGCCGATGACGTGTTCACCCCAGCACAGCGCCACACGCGGGCGCAGCGGCGCAAGGCTGGCCCGGGCATGAAGCCGGGCCAGCCAGACCGGGTCGAACACGAGGCCGCTCAATCGCTTGCCGGTTTACAGGGTGATGATGGTGCAGCCCGTCGTCTTGCGCGCTTCGAGGTCGCGGTGCGCCTGCTGCACCTGGTCCAGCGGATAGGTTTGTTCGATCAAAATTTTGACCGCGCCACTTTGCACCACGGCGCACAGGTCGTCCATCATGGCCTGGTTGGTCTCGCGCGTGGCGATGTGGGTGAACAGGGTCTGGCGCGTGACGTACAGGGAACCTTTGGCGCCCAGCAGGCCTGGCGCAAACGGCGGCACAGGGCCAGACGCGTTGCCAAAACTGGCCATCAGGCCAAACGGCATCAAGCAGTCAAGCGACTTGTCCCAGGTGTCTTTGCCGACCGAGTCATAGACCACTTTGACGCCTTTGCCCCCCGTGATGTCTTTCACCCGGGCCAGAAAATCCTCGGTCACGTAGTTGATGGCATGGGCTGCGCCATGCGCTTTGGCCAGGGCGCATTTGGCGTCTGAGCCGGCTGTGCCAATCAATTGCAGCCCCAAAGCTTTGGCCCACTGGCAGGCGATCAGGCCTACGCCCCCGGCGGCGGCGTGGAACAGCACAAAGTCGCCAGCCTTCAAACCCTCGACCGGCAAGGTGCGTTTGAGCAGGTACTGCGCCGTCATGCCCTTGAGCATCATGGCGGCGCCGGTTTCAAATGAAATTGCGTCGGGCAGCTTGCAGACATTTCGCCCCGGCATCAACCGCAGCTCGCTGTAACTGCCGGGCGGGTTGGCCGCGTAAGCCGCGCGGTCCCCCGCCTGCAAATGCGTGACACCTGCGCCCACCGCTTCAACGATGCCCGAGGCCTCCATGCCCAGCTTGAGCGGCATCGGCAGCGCGTACAGGCCGCTGCGCTGGTACACGTCGATGAAGTTCAGGCCAATGGCTTTGTGGCGGATGCGGATTTCACCCGGGCCGGGCTCCCCCACCTGGACATCCACCAGTTTCATCTCTTCGGGGCCGCCATTTTTGTCGATCACGATTGCTTTGCTCATGGGTTTTTCTCGCTTGGGTTGGTTGGATCGTTGCGCCGGTTTTCACGCCAAACGCGGTGTTGATGTGCTTTCAGGCGGCTGAATGGTGCCATGGAATTGTATTTTGCGCTGGGCCAATTTTCAGCTTGGTTAAGCTCGGGTGGTTAAGCTCGTGGGTTAAGCCCGTGCTTAAAATCACGCAGCCACCCGCCTGTCCGTGGGCACCCACCATTTTTGAGGCCCGCATGGAAGTCTCTTTCACCCAAGAAATCAAATCCCTCGCCCTGGGCGCGGGCGATACCTTCCATGGCGAGGGCATTCTGGCCATCACCAAGGCCTTGTTGCAATCGGGCGTGGCCTACGTCGGCGGTTATCAGGGCGCGCCGGTGTCGCACTTGCTGGACGTGATGGTTCAGGCCAAGCCCTATATGCAAGCCCTGGGCGTGCATGTGGAGGCATGCAGCAACGAAGCCTCGGCGGCGGCAATGCTGGGCGCGTCCATCCACTACCCGCTGCGCGGCGCGGTGACCTGGAAGTCCATCGTCGGCACCAATGTGGCGGCCGACGCGCTGTCCAACCTGTCCAGCCCCGGCGTGAAGGGTGGCGTGCTGATCGTGGTGGGTGAAGACTACGGTGAAGGCGCCAGCGTGATCCAGGAGCGCACCCACGCCTACGCGCTCAAGTCCACCATGTGCCTGCTGGACCCAAGGCCCGACCTGCAATGCATGGTCGACATGGTGGAGCACGGCTTTCGCCTGAGCGAGGCCAGCAACATGCCCTGCATTCTTGAGCTGCGCATCCGGGCCTGCCATGTGCGCGGCAGTTTTGAATGCCGGGACAATCAACGTTCCGCCTATTCAACCCAAAACCTGATCGCAGAACCCGCGGGTTTTGACTATATGAGCCTGGCGCACCCGCCCGTGACCTTCCGGCATGAAAAGCTCAAGGGCGAAGAACGCTTGCCTGCCGCGCGGCGGTACATTTTGGACGAGGCCCTGAACGAGTTGATGCCCGCCGTGCCGGACAGCCAACACGCGGACCTGGGCATCATCGTGCAAGGCGGCCTGTACAACACGCTGATTCGCGCCTTGCAGCAGTTTGGCCTGGCCGACGCTTTTGGCCAGACCCAAGTTCCGATTCTGGTGCTCAATGTCACCTATCCCTTGGTGCCAAAACAGCTGGGCGATTTTTGCCTTGGCAAACGCGCCGTGTTGATGGTGGAAGAAGGCCAGCCCGAATACATCGAGCAGGAGCTCGCCACCCTGCTGCGCCGCGCAGACATTCAAACGCCACTTCACGGCAAAGACATGCTGGCGCAGGCGGGCGAATACACAGCGGAAGTCATGGCCTCTGGACTGCTACGTTTTATAGAGCACACTATACAGCCTACACGGGGACATTCAGCCCAATCGTCTTCTGAGTTCAGCCTGGCGGGCGTGGCAAGCTGGTTAAGCGGCAACCAGGCGCGCCGCAGCGCCGTGGCACAGGCATTGCTCACACCCCTGCCCGCGCGGCCACCCAGCATGTGCATCGGCTGCCCGGAGCGGCCGGTATTCTCGGCCCTGAAGCTGGCGCAACAAGACGTGGGCAACGTGCATATTTCCGGCGACATCGGCTGCCACGCGCTGGCCACGTTTGAGCCGTTTTCTTTCGGCCACTCCATCCTTGGGTATGGCATGAGCCTGGCCAGCCGAGCCGGTGTGTCGCCCATGATGAACCGGCGCGTGTTGTCGGTGATGGGTGACGGCGGCTTCTGGCACAACGGCCTGCTGACCGGCGTGCAAAGCGCCCTGTTCAATGGCGACGACGCGGTGCTGCTGATCTTCAAAAACGGCTACACCTCGGCCACCGGCACGCAGGAGATCATCTCGACGCCAGACGAGGCTGGCAAACAGATGAGTGCCGACAAACAGCAAAGCCTTGCGCACCTGAACCAGACCATCGAAAACACCCTGAATGGCCTGGGCGTGAAGTGGCTGCGCAGCGTCAACACCTATGAAGTCCAGAAGATGCGCAGCACCCTGACCGAAGCTTTCACCACACCCTTCAATGGCCTGAAGGTGATCGTCGCAGAAGGTGAATGCCAGCTGGAGCGCCAGCGCCGCATCAAACCTTGGTTGGCCAGCCTGCTGCGAAAAGGGGAACGTGTGGTGCGCGTCAAATATGGGGTGGATGAAGACGTGTGCAATGGCGACCATGCCTGCATCCGCCTGTCGGGCTGCCCCACCCTGACGCTGAAGGACAACCCCGACCCGCTCAAGGTAGACCCGGTGGCGACGGTGATCGACGGTTGCGTGGGCTGCGGCCTGTGTGGCTCCAACGCCCACGCCGCCACCTTGTGCCCGTCGTTTTACCGCGCGGAAATCATCCAGAACGCAAAATGGCATGAACGCCTGCTTGCGTCGGCGCGGAGTGTGTTGGTCAATGCCATGCGGCCCGCCTGACATGACACAACCCATCACGATCTTGCTGTGTGCCCTGGGCGGCGAAGGCGGCGGCGTGCTCAGTGAATGGCTGATCGACATCGCCCGCCACGCGGGTTATGCGGCGCAGGCCACATCCATCCCCGGCGTGGCGCAACGCACCGGGGCCACCACCTATTACCTGGAAGTGTTCCCCACGCCGCTCAAAGACCTGGGCGGCAAACGTCCGGTGTTTGGCCTGAACCCGCTGCCTGGCCGACTGGACGTGCTGGTGTCCAGCGAGCTGTTGGAGACGGCGCGGCAAATTGCCAATGGTCTGGCCAGCAGCGACCACACCCTGGTCATCACCTCGTCAGCCCGAGCCTTGACGACGATGGAAAAAATGGAGATAGGCGACGGCAGGCGGGACGAAGCCCAGCTCATTCAACTGGTGCAAAGCCACAGCCGCAGCCACCATGTGCTGGACATGGCCAGCATGACGCGTGAGGCCGGCACCGTGGTCAGCAGCACCCTGCTGGGCTGTGTGGCGGGCAGCGCCGCCTTGCCATTTGCGCGGGCTGATTATGAAGCCATTCTTCAAACCATTGGCAGCAATTCAGCACCCAGCTTGCGCGGCTTTGCCCTGGGTTTTGACGCCGTCAGCCAACAACGCGCCCAGCGTGGCATGGCCCAGGATTCACTCTTAAAAACAGAGCAAACTATTGATATTCGACGGGAACATACGGCACTATTTGCCTCAGGGTTTCCAAAATCGACCCACGCCATGCTGAGTTTGGGCCATGCCCGCATGCTGGAATACCAGGGCACTGCGTATGCCCAGTTGTACCTGGCGCGCCTGAGCCGCGTGCTGGCCGCCGAGCAGCAGGCTGACCCGCACGGCACGCAGGGGTACGCCACCACCCGCGAGATGACACGCTGGCTGGCCTTGTGGATGGCGTTTGACGATATTGTGCGGGTGGCCGACCTCAAAAGCCGCAGCAGCCGCTGGGCGCGGGTGACGCAAGAAGTCAAGGCCAGGCCCGACGATCTCTTGCAGGTCTACGACCACTTCAAACCCGGCGCTCCGGAGTTTGCCGCGCTGTTGCCGGCCGGCCTGGCGGTCAAAGTTTCAAACTGGGACAAACGTCGCATCACCGCCGGCAAGCAGCCCTGGGCGCTGGCGCTGAAGGTGGGCAGCCACTCCGTGCTGGGCATGGCCTCGTTGCGCCTGCTGGCGTCGCTCAAATGGCTGCGCGCGCGCGGCAGCCGTTTTGCCAATGAACAGGCCATGATCGACAAGTGGCTCCAAGCCGTGCTTGCGGGCACCCAAACGGATTGGCAATTGGGCCACGAGTTGGCGCTGTGTGGCCGCCTGGTCAAAGGTTACGGCGCCACCAACGAACGCGCCAAAGACAATCTTCTGCACATCATTGACCACCTGGCCCAAGCCGCGACATTTGCCTCTGCGGATGATCGAGCGCAAGCCATCAGAGCCGCCCGCGCCGCCGCGTTGACGGACGAGGGCGGCAAGGCGCTGGACATGGCCCTGGTGCAACACGGCGCCCCGGCGCGGCCGGTCAAAGCGCAACCCATCCGCTGGGTCAAAACGCCGCCAGGGCGCGTGGCGCCTGGCACCACCCCACAGGGCGGGTAAACACAGTGGCTTGAAAACCAGGCGATGATTTACACTCAAAAACGCTGTTTCAACGCCGTGCTCAGTCCGCCGTGTTCAGTCTGCGGTATTCAGTCCGCCATGTTTAGCCTTGCCTCGACCCGCCATCGCCATTGCAACCCCACCCCTGCCCATGAGGAGACTATGAAAAACCGACACCCTGCCCCCACTTTTTCCGGACGCTTTGCCATGCTTGCACGGCATGCCGCTGCCTGCGCGGCCGCCGCGCTGCTGGCTGGCGCGCCCGCCCTGGCGCAAGACAAACCCGTCATGCTCAAACTCTCCAGCTGGGTGCCAGCGCAACATGCACTCAATCCGGCGCTGGCGGCCTGGGCCGAAAGCCTCAAGACAGCGTCCGGCGGCACCCTGGCCTTCACGCTGTTTCCGTCCGAGCAACTCGGCAAGGCGTTTGACCACTACGACATGGCGCGTGACGGCATCGCCGACTTCGCCTACATCAACCCGGGTTACCAGCCGGGGCGGTTCCCGGTCTTCGCGACCGCCTCCCTGCCCTTCATGGTGTCCAACGCCAAGGCCGGTTCTGCCGCCATCGACGCCTGGTACCGCGGCTACGCAGCCCAGGAGATGAAGGACGTGCATTTTTGCTTCGCCTTTGCGCACGACCCTGGCGCCTTCCATTCGCGCAAGAAAATCCTGTTGCCGTCCGACCTCAAGGGCATGAAGGTTCGCCCCGCCACCAGCACCATCGGTCAGATGGTCACCTCGCTTGGCGGCACCAATGTGCAGTCGTCAGCGCCCGAGGCGCGTGACATCCTGGAACGGGGTGTGGCCGACGCCATCACCTTCCCCTGGGGCTCGCTGACCCTGTTTGGCATTGACAAGGTGGTGAAGTACCACATGGACGTGCCGCTTTACGTCACGCCGTTTGTCTGGGCCATGAACAAGGACAAATATGCAGCGCTGTCGGCCACGCAGAAGAAGGCCGTAGACAGCCATTGCAGCAGCGAATGGGCCGAGAAAGTCGGCAGCGCCTGGGCTGACTTTGAAATTGCCGGCCACACCAAACTCGCCGCCGACGCCGGCCGCGAGGTGTACAAACTCACGCCCGACCAGTTGGCGGCCTGGCGCGGTGCCATGGGTCCAGTAGAAGCCCAGTGGGCCGAAGGCGTGAAGAAATCCGGCGGCGACCCCAAGGCCGTGATGGACAGCTTCAAGGCCAGCCTGGTCAAATACAAATCGGCCCCCTGACCGGCCGCTGCCCAGGCTGCGCCGGGTTTACTCTGCGCCTTTGGCAGGCCCGGGCGGTCGAGTCCAGCTGGACATCGCATGAAAAAAAATTTCGCCGACCGCATGATCAACACCATCGAGTGGCTGGCGGCGCTTTTCGTCGGCATCGTGGCGCTGAACATTTTTGCCGCCGTGGTGTTGCGCAAGTTCTTCAGCACCTCGATCCCCGACGCTTACGATTTTGGCCGCATGTTGCTGGGCATCCTGATCTTCTGGGGCATCGCCGCCACCAGTTACCGCGGTGGCCACATCACGGTGGATTTAATCTGGCAGGCTGCCAACAAGCGCTGGAAACGCGTGATCGACGTGTTTGCCACGCTGGTGCTTTTGTTCGTGGTCGCAGTGCAAACCGCCATGCTGTTTGACAAAGTGCGCGGCACCTTCACCGACAACGTGCAGACCTACGACTTGAACATCCCCACCTGGCCGTTCTACGCCGTGGCCTGGGCTGGCGACGTGTGTGCCGTGGTGCTGATCGGCATCCGCACCTGGCGCCTGGTGTTCCAGCCCGAACTCATGCGCGAAGCCGGTCCTACGGACCACGCCAACGAGTGAATCCATCCCCCTCAAACTGAGTGCCTGAGTTTTGAATACAGACGCCATTGCCCTCATCGGTTTTGTTTCCCTTTTTGTCCTGATGCTGCTGCGCGTGCCGGTCGGTATGGCCATGGGTCTGGTGGGTGTCACCGGTTACAGCTACATCGTCGGCGTCGGCCCGGCGCTCAAGCTGGTCGGGCAAACCTCGATGCGCACGGTCACCGATTACACCTTTGGCGTGATCCCCATGTTCATGCTGATGGGTGCGCTGGTGTCGGTGTCGGGCGTCAGCCGCGAACTGTTCAAGGCGGCCAATTCGATGATCGGCCACTTGCGCGGCGGCCTGGGTGTCGCCACCGTGCTGGCTTGCGGCGGCTTTGCGGCAATCTGCGGTTCGTCGGTGGCCACGGCCGCCACCTTCTCCAGCGTGGCCTACCCGGAGATGCGGCGTTTTGGGTATCCCCAATCGTTTTCCACCGGCGTGATTGCGGCCGGCGGCACGCTGGGTGCCATGCTCCCGCCGTCCACCGTGCTGGCGGTCTACGCCATCCTGACGCAACAGGACATCGGCAAACTCTTCATGGCCGGCATCATCCCGGGTTTGCTGGCCATGCTGATGTACGTGACCACCATCATCATCATCGTCAAGGTGCGGCCCGACTGGTTGCCCGCCGGCGAACTCAAACCCTGGAAAGAGCGGGCCCAGGACCTGAAGGCCGTCTGGGCGCCGCTGGTGCTGTTCATCTTCGTCATCGGTGGCCTGTATGGCGGCTTCTTCACGCCGACCGAGGCCGGCGGTGTCGGGGCCAGCGGCGCTTTCATTCTGGGGGTGCTGCGCGGCAAGCTCAACCGAACCAACACGCGCGAGGCCCTGTTGCAGGCCACCCGCACCGCCGCGGCCGTGTTCACGGTGCTGATCGGTGCCTTGTTGTTTGGCTATTTTTTGACCATCACCCAGTCACCGCAAAAACTCACGGCCTTTCTCACCGGCATGGGTGTCGGGCGTTACGGCGTGTTGGCCATGATCATGGTGATGTACCTGGTACTGGGTTGCCTGATGGACGCCATGGCCATGATTATTCTGACCGTGCCCATCATTTTTCCGGTGATCATTGCGCTGGGGTTTGACCCCATATGGTTTGGCATCATCATCGTGATGACGGTGGAGCTGGGCCTGATCCATCCGCCCGTGGGCATGAATGTCTTTGTCATCAAGAGCGTGGTGCAAGATGTCAGTTTCACCACCATCTTCAAGGGTGTGTTGCCATTTGTGGTGACCGACATTATCCGGCTGGTGATCCTGATCTCTTTCCCCATCCTCGCCTTGTGGCTGCCGGCAAGAATGGGCTGAATATGACCCCCACGGTCGCCCACTTCGTGTGGCTCCCTGCCCCCCGAGGGCGCCGCATTTTGCCTTGGGGCGGCTCGGCGGCAAAACCCCTGCTTTTTCCATGACCAAAATTGTTAACTACACCGTCCCCGTCGAGTTTGGCGACTGTGACCCTGCCGCCATCGTCTGGTACCCCAATTTCTCGCGTTGGATCGATGCTGCGTCGCGTAATTTTTTTACCCAATGCGGTGTGCCACGCTGGGAAGAAACCGCCCGCACCTTGGGCATCATCGGCACGCCCTTGGTCGACATCCATTCCAAATTCATCAAGACCGCCAGTTATGGCGATGTGCTTGACATCGCGGTGTCCATCACCGAGTGGCGCAATAAAAGTTTTGTGCAAAATTTTAGAGTCACGCGCAAAATCCCGGGCAGTCCGGCTGGCACGGCGCCGGACCTCATCATGGAATGTGAAGAGGTCAGGATATTCGCCGCCAGGCGCGAGGACGCAAAGCCCGGCATTCGGGCGGTTCCTGCGCCAGACGCGATCCGCCACCTCTGTGAATAAACCATATTTCAGGAATCTTTGATGCGCCCCACGTCGTCAAAAAAATTGCAGATTGGCGTCATGGGCTGTGGCAACATTGCCCGCCAGTTTGTCGCTGCTGTGGCCGGCAGCCGACACGTCAGGGTGGCAGCGGCCGCCAGCCGTGACGCAGCCAAGTCGGGCCAGTTTGCCAAGGCCTTCAAGCTGCCGCGCAGTTATGGCAGTTACGAAGCCTTGCTGGCAGATGCCGAACTGGACATCATCTACATCCCTCTGCCCAATAACATGCACCTCGAATGGGTCGTCAAAGCGGCCCAGAGCGGCAAACATGTATTGAGTGAAAAGCCGCTGGCATTGACCCTGGCCGAAGCGCAGGCCATGTTCGCTGCGGCCAAAAACCATGGCGTCATGCTGCTGGAGGCCTACCCGTACTGGTTTCAGCCGCAGACCCGTGACATGCTGGCGCTGATCCACAACGGTGCCATCGGCGAGGTGCGCCACGTGCAGGCCAGCTTTGGCTTCAACCTGCAGAACAGCGCCGGCAACATCCGCATGAACCCTGAATTGGGCGGCGGTGCCTTGCTGGATGCGGGCAGCTACGCCATGAGCCTGATCCGGCTGGCCATGGGCGACGCGCCAGAACGCGTGGCGGCGCACCACACCCGGGCAGACAGTGGCGTGGACATCAGCACCTCGGCCACGCTGTTTTTTTCAGGCGGCCGCACGGCCCAACTGTATTGCGCGATGAACGTCGGCTACCACCGCCTTGCCACCATTTTGGGGTCGGACGGCGTGATCGAAACCGAGTTCCTCAACCACACGAGCGTGGTGCCAGGCCACCCGGCCGGCTTCTTGCCCAGCATGATGCGGCTGCGCCGTGGCTTTGCCAGCACGCGCCCCTTTGAAGACATCCTGTCGTCACCTGGCAGCGGCTTTGTGTTCTGCGCAGAAGCCTTTGCAAAAGTGATCCGCGAGAAGGATCATGGTGCCATTGAACGCGCCGCAACGGCCAGTTGCGACATCGCCGCATCGCTGGACGCCATCGCTCGCAGTGCGCAAAGCGGGCAGGCGGTCAGTCTGGTGAACTGAGCGGTCGGCGCAAAAGAACGGACGGCCCTGCCCCGCGCCGTGCCGCTACTTTTTCCCCAAGCCAAGCAACTTGGCGCCTTCGGTGTAGAGCCGGGTTTTGTCACGCATGAAGGCCTCCATCTGCTCACCACCCACGTTGACCAGCTCAAAGCCGCTCTTGGCCGCAAGCTCTTTCATCTCGGCGTCGCTGTTGAGCGCAGCCCACAGGTCTGACAGGCGTTTGCGGGCTTCTGGCGGGGTTGACTTGGGCACACCAATGCCCCGGTAAGCGCCATCAACCCAGTCCACGCCCAACTCCCGGAAGGTCGGCACATCGGGCAGCAGCGGGTGGCGCTTGTCCATGGCAATAGCCAGCGCCCGCACTTTGCCTTTGTTGTTGATGGCGAAGGCGGAGTAGGTGACGGCCCCGTCAATCTGATTGCCCACCACGGCCAGCGACATGTCGCCCGTACCCTTGTAAGGCACGTAGGTGCTCTTGATGCCGAAGGCCGCATTCAGGCGCTCGTGCGAGGCATGGTTGGCTGAGTTGAGGCCCGAGCCACCCAGGTTCATGGCGCCCGGTTTGGCCTTGGCGGCAGCGATGAAATCCATAAAATTCTTGATCGGGCTGGCCTCGGGCACCACCAGGATGTCGGGCGTGTAATGGAACCAGTACACCGGCGTGATGTCGGCGGTTTTGTACTGCACCTCGCCTTCAATCGGCTGGAACACAATGTGCGGCAGGTTGATGCCCACCACGTTCAGGCCGTCGCCGGGCAACTGGTTCATCTGGCCCCACATCAGGCCGCCACCTGCACCGGCCTTGTACTGGATGATGGTGTCGATGGCGGGGCATTTTTTCTTCAGCACAATTTGCTGGTGCCGCGCCGACAAATCCGACTCGCCACCTGGAGGAAAGGCCTGGAAATACAAAAGATTTTTTTCGGGGCAGGTTTGCGCCGACGCCAGCATCGGCAGCAGCAGGCCCAGCAACAGCGATAAAAATATTTTCATGGCAAGACTCCGATCGGCAAATTGCGCAAAAATGCAGTCACGGGGGCATTTTGTCATGGTCCCCATCCACCCGGGAATCCTATGAAAACACCACAGCGTCATGCCACAGTCGCCGCACTGGCCCAGCCCTTGACGATGGCCTTGGCGTTGGCCTTGGCTCTGGCTTGCGGCGCCAGCCGTGCACAAAATTACCCAAACAAGCCCATCACTCTGGTCGTGCCGAATCCGCCAGGCGGTTTTGTCGATGCGTCGGCCCGCATTCTGTCGGATTCGTTGGCCAAAGTCTCGGGCCAGCCGGTGGTGGTAGACAACAAAGGCGGCGGCAGCGGCAACGTCGCCTACCAGTTTGCAGCACGCGCCAACCCCGACGGCTATACCTTGCTGAACTCCTATTCGGCCTACCATGTGGGCAACCCTAACCTGACGCCAAAACTGCCCTGGGCACAAAAAGACTTTGCGCCGGTCGCTCTGATTACAGTAGCAACCAACGTCATCGCGGTGAACCCTTCGGTGCCGGCCAACACCTTGCAAGAGTTCATCACCTACCTCAAGAAAAATCCGGGCCGGCTGAGTTACGCGTCGCAGGGCAATGGCTCCCTGTCGCACATCGGCACCGAGATGTTCAAGCTGCAAACCAAAACCAGCATGGTGCACATTCCCTACCGTGGCTCCGGGCCGGCCGTGCAAGATGTGCTGTCAGGCCAGGTGCAGGTGTTCATCACCACGCCGCCATCGGTGATGGGCCACATCCAGGCCGGCAAACTCAAAGGCCTGGCCGTGGCGGGCAAGTCGCGCCACTCTGGCATTCCCGCTGTGCCCACCACGGATGAAGCGGGCCTGAAAGGCTTCGAGCTCGAAGCCTGGATCGGCATTTTTGCGCCGGCCGCCACCCCCGCTGACGTGGTGGCCAAACTGTCCAGCCAGATCAAGCTGGCGCTGGAATTGCCAGAGACCAAAACTCGCGCCGACGCCGCCGGCATTGAGCTGCGTTACCTGCCGCCCGGCGGCTTGGAGGCGCTGGTCAAAAAAGACACCGACTTCTGGGCGCAGACCATCAAGGCGGCAGGCATCGTTGCAGACTGAGCAAACCGGGCTGCATTTTGGCTTCTCTGCCAGTGATTGCTGGCTTGATAGAGAAATAGGCCGAATGTCCTTACAAACAATGAATAGTTAGCTACATTAAATAGAGTGAATAATTTTCAAACTGTTCCACCAGGATGGCAGGTATGACGGCCACTTTGTTGATTGACCGCGCCCATTGCGTGGCCACTTGTGATGAATCCAGCGTCGAAATAAGAGACGCCTCCATCTTCATCCGCGGCAATTTGATCGAATTTGTCGGGCCCGCCAACGCACTGCCGCAGGCGCTGCGTGATGCCGCTGATGAGGTGATTGACGCGCGGCATCACCTTGTCACGCCTGGCCTGGTGAACACCCACCACCACATGTACCAGTCACTGACGCGGGCCATCCCGCAGGTGCAAAACGCCGAGTTGTTTGGCTGGCTCCAGGGGCTTTACCCGATATGGGCAGGCCTCACGCCCGAGATGATTTTTGTCTCGACCCAGGTCGCCATGGCCGAGTTGCTGTTGAGTGGCTGCACGACCAGCAGCGACCATCTGTACATCTACCCCAACGGCTGCCGCCTGGACGACAGCATTGCGGCGGCAAAACAGATCGGCATGCGTTTCACCGCCTCACGCGGCAGCATGAGCGTGGGCGCATCGCAAGGTGGCCTGCCGCCCGATGCGGTGGTGGAGCGCGAGCAAGACATCCTCAAGGACACCCAGCGCCTGATCGAAACCTACCATGACGCATCGAACGGCGCCATGCTGAACGTGGCGGTGGCACCCTGCTCACCCTTCAGCGTCAGCCGCGACCTGATGCGCGAATCTGCCCGGCTGGCACGTGCCCACAACGTGCGCCTGCACACCCACCTGGCCGAGAACGACCACGACATCGCCTACACGCGGGAGAAGTTCAACTGCACGCCCGCCGAATACGCGCAGGACCTGGGCTGGCTTGGGCATGACGTGTGGCATGCGCATTGCGTGAAGCTGGACGATGCCGGCATCAGCCTGTTTGCCGCCAGCCGTACCGGTGTCGCGCATTGCCCCTGCAGCAACATGCGCCTGGCCAGTGGCATCGCGCCCATCCGCAAAATGCTCAATGCCGGCGTGCCCGTCGGTTTGGGTGTGGATGGCAGCGCCAGCAATGACGCAGCGCACATGGTGAACGAGGCGCGCCAGGCCTTGTTATTGGCACGGGTTGGCCGAGCCATGCAGGCGCCCGAAACACGCCATGGCAAAACGTTTTTTGGCTGCGACCTGGGGCCTGCCGAGATGACGGCGCGCGACGCGCTGCACATCGCCACGGCAGGTGGTGCGCAGGTATTGGGCCGCACTGACGTGGGCCATCTGGCCGCAGGCATGTGTGCCGACCTGGCGCTGTTTGACTTGCGCCTGCTGGGTTTTGCCGGTGGCGCGGTGCACGACCCAGTCGGCAGCCTGCTGTTGTGCGCCAGCCCGCCCGCGGCCTACACCATCGTCAATGGACGCGTGGTGGTGCGTGAAGGCCAACTGACAACGGTCGAGACCGGGCCATTGATCGAGCGGCACAACGCGCTGGCGCTTGAATTGGCACAGGCGGCCAGAGGCGGTTGACCAGAACGCTGGCGTGCAGGAGGCTTATTCGACCTTCGCCCCGGCCTCGAACCACAATTGGATGACTGTGCGTTCAGCGTCCGTGATGCCGGTGGCGTTGTTCATGGGCATCACCTTGGTCACCACCGCCTGCTGGTAAACGTTTTGCGCATGCAGCTTCAGGCCCTGCGCAGAGTCCAGCCGCACATTCTTCATCTGCACCTGCTCGCCATGGCACATGAAACAACGCTGCGCCAGCACTTTTTGCACTGCTTGATAGCTAAAAGTGCCAGATATTCCCGTCATTGCTTGATTGTTTGATATATTATTAATAGCGACTGAGAGGCCGGCCAAATCGGGTGACGGCGTCTGGTGGGCGGCTGCTGGCAGTGCCGGATGTGCGGGCTGGGGCACGGGTTGCAGCCAGACGATCACCCCCACAATCACCGCCACTCCCACCAGCGCGTACGGCATTGGATTGGCATTGCGCCCAAGTTTGAAACCATGGCGCATCACAAAGAACTGCCGAATGGCAGCGCCGGCAAACATCATCAAAATCAGCACCAGCCAGTTCTGCGGATGGGTGTAGGTGAAGCTGTAGTGGCCGCTCAACATGGCAAACAGCACCGGCAAGGTGAAGTAGGTGTTGTGCACGCTGCGCTGCTTGCCACGCTGGCCGTGGATGGGGTCCACCGGCTGGCCGGCCTTGATGGACTCGATCACCGCTTTTTGGCCCGGGATGATCCAGAAAAACACGCTGGCGCTCATGCTGGTGGCCAGCATGGCCCCCACCAGCAGAAAGGCCGCACGACCGGCAAACCAGTGGCAGGCCAGCCAGGAGGCGATGCACACCAGCACCAGCACCAGAGCGCCCACAATCGCGTCCCCATGCTTCTTGTGCCCAAAGATGCGGCAGACCGCGTCGTACAAGACCCAGAACACCAGTAGGAAGCTGATGGACACGCCAATCGCATCGGTGGGGGACCAGTCCATCTTGGACTTGTCGATCAGGTAGGTGCTGGCGCTCCACAGGTAAGACACCGTGAAAAGTGAGAAGCCCGACAGCCAGGTGGAATAACTCTCCCAGTAGAACCAGTGCAGGTGGGTTGGCAGTTGGGGCGGCGAGACGTTGAATTTGACCGGGTGGTAAAAGCCGCCGCCGTGCACGGCCCAGAGTTCGCCGCTGACGCCCTGCTTCTTCAGGTCGTCATCGACCGGGGGCGTGAGGCTGCTGTCCAGAAACACAAAGTAGAACGAGGAGCCGACCCAGGCAATGGCCGTGATGACGTGAACCCAGCGCAGCAGCAGGTTGGCCCAGTCGAGGTAATAGGATTCCATGAAGCTCAGTCTTTCTGATGAAGATTATTACAGCGGTGCTTTTATACTCAAAATACAAACGGGGCCTGCAGCTCCTCAAACAACATGGCATTCACCAGGACACATCCCATGAAAAAATCCACCGGCTTGCGCCACGCCTGGCTTTGCGCCGCCCTCGCAGGCATTGCGGCCATTGTGGCGGGCTGTGCCTCGTCACCGATGCCTGCACCGCCACCACCTCCGCCGCCGCCCGCACCGGTGGTGGTGTTGCCACCACCACCACCGCCGCCGCCGCCTGCACCCGCCGCGGTGGCAGCTGCCGCCAAGACCTCCGGTGCCACAAGCGCCCGCGACTATCGGCGCGATGCCGCCGGGCACCTGTACGCAAGCCACTCAGCCAAGATCTACAAAGGCAAACTGCCGCCCCTGTTGTATGCCATCGGCGTGTACGAGATAGAAGTCGATATCCGCGGGCAAATCATCTCCACCCACTGGCTGCGTGCACCGACCCACGCGCCCGAAGTCATGGCCGAAATTGACCGTCTGGCGCGCTCGGCAGCGCCCTATCCCTTGCCGGTGCGGCTTGGCCGCGTCACGTACACCGATACCTGGCTGTGGGACAAAAGCGGGTTTTTTCAGCTCGACACGCTGAGCGAAGGCCAGGAGTAAACCCGACACGGCTTCAGGAACCCCGGTAGGTTGAATAACTCCAAGGGCTGACCAGCAAGGGGACGTGGTAGTTTTGCTCGGGGTGGGCAATGCCGAAATCCACACTGACCAGGTTGAGGAAATTGGGTTCGGGCAGCAACACCTGGCGTGACTTGAAATACCCGGCCACGTCAAATTCGAGGCGGTAAGTGCCCACCTTGAGACTGGCGCTGTCGTACAACAAACCATCCGGGTTGCGCCCGTCGTCATCCAGCTTGAACCGCTTGACCAGGCTGGCCGCGCCGCCTTGTGTGGTGTACAACGCCACCTGCATGCCAAAAGCCGGCCCGCCGTGCATGGTGTCCAGAACGTGTGTGCTCAATCCCATGGCAAATCCTTTTTTTAAAACCATCTGACGCCAGTTTAAAAGTGTATACACTTTTTTGAACTGCGCTATCATCCCAACATGGAATTGTCGTCCACCAGCCTGATAGTCAAAGCGCTCACCAAGGCGATTGTGGAACATCGGCTGCGGCCCGGCACCAAATTGGCAGAGCAAACCCTGGCCACCCATTTTGGCGTGTCGCGCACGCTGGTCCGCCAGGCCTTGCTGCAACTGTCCCAGCACCAGTTGATCCGCCTTGAACCGGCCCGCGGCGCCTTCGTGGCGGCCCCGTCCGTGACCGAAGCGCGGCAGGTTTTTGCTGTACGGCGCATGGTCGAGACGGAAATGTCGCGCGAGTTTGCCGCCCAGGTCACACCGGCCAAGATCAAAGCCCTCAAGGCCCATGTGGCGATGGAAAAAGCTGCCCTGCAAAGCGGTGATGCGGCCGGCCGCACCGAACTGCTGGGTGACTTCCACGTGCGCATGGCCGAACTCATGGGCAACGAGGTGTTGGCGCAGATGCTGAGCCAGCTGATTTCGCGCTGCGCCCTGATCACCCTGATGTACCAAAGCGCCCATGCGGCCGAACATTCAAATGACGAACATGCGCAAATCGTCGAAGCCCTGGCCGCCAGAGACGGGCTGCGCGCCGTGCAATTGATGCGCGCACACCTGCTGAATGTTGAGCAGAACCTGTCATTCGACGGTGACCTGCCTGGCATGGCCACCGACATCGCCACAGCGCTGGGCCAGGTTTGAGCGCCAGCGCCTATTTTGAAAGCACGAGCTTCACCATGAATGATGCCTACCCACGCGACTTGGTTGGCTACGGCCGCAAGGTGCCACACGCCCAGTGGCCAGGCGGCGCGCGCATTGCCCTGCAATTTGTGCTCAACTACGAAGAGGGCGCAGAGAATTCCGTTTTGCATGGTGACGCCGGCTCCGAGCAGTTTTTGAGCGAGATGTTCAACCCGGCCAGTTTCGCCGCCCGCCACCTGAGCATGGAGAGCATTTATGAATACGGCTCACGCGCAGGTGTGTGGCGCATTCTGCGCGAGTTTGAAACGCGCCAATTGCCGCTGACCGTTTTTGGTGTCAGCATGGCTTTGCAGCGGCATCCGGAATTGACCGCCGCTTTCAAACAACTTGGCCATGAAATCGCCTGCCACGGCTGGCGCTGGATCAGCTACCAGAATCTTGACGAAGCCACTGAACGCGAGCACATGCGCATCGGCATGGACATCATCCAGCAGATGACGGGCGAGCGCGCTTTAGGCTGGTACACCGGGCGTGACAGTCCCAACACCCATCGCCTGGTGGCCGACTACGGCGGTTTCGAATACGACAGCGACCATTACGGCGACGACCTGCCCTTCTGGATGCCAGTGCTAAAAACCGATGGCAGCCAGGCGCAGCAACTCATCGTGCCCTACACACTGGACAGCAATGACATGCGGTTTTCCTCGGCACAGGGCTTCGCGCAGGGCGATGACTTTTTTGCCTACCTGCGCGACAGCTTTGACGTGCTCTACGCCGAGGGAGACCCGCAAGGGCTGAACCAGCCCAAGATGCTCAACATCGGCATGCATTGCCGGTTGTTGGGTCGGCCGGGCCGGATCAAGTCATTGCAGAATTTCCTGGACTACGTGCAGCGTCACAGCGGCGTGTGGATTTGCCGGCGCATCGACATTGCGCAGCACTGGCGGCGGGTGCACCCCTGCCTGCTTTGACCTGAAAGGCCCCCATGCCCATCACCCTGAAACAGCTCAATGCAGCACCGTTGGCAGAGGCGCAAGCCCTGCTGGACGGCCTCTATGAGCATTCGCCCTGGATCGCGTCAGAGGCTTTGTCGCAACGGCCCTTCGCGTCACTCGAACACCTTAAACACGCCATGGTTCAATCGCTGGACGCCGCCGGTCCTACGGCCTGGCTGACGCTGATCCGCGCCCACCCCGAGCTGGCCGGCAAAGCCATGGTGAACCAGGCCCTGACGGCAGAATCCACCACTGAACAATCAGCGGCCGGGCTGGCGCAATGTTCGCCCGCCGAGTTTGCAAAAATCCAGCAGTTCAACACAGACTACAACGCCAAATTTAGCTTCCCCTTCATTTTGGCGGTGCGGGGCCCACGCGGTACAGGTTTGAACCGCCAGCAGATCATTGAAGCGTTCGAACGCAGGTTGCAAGGCCATGCCGACACCGAGCTGCAGGAATGCCTTCGCAACATTCACCGCATCGTGGAAATGCGCTTGAATGAAAAGTTTGGCCATGAGCCCCTGCTTGGCAACGCGGTGTGGGACTGGCATGAAGCCTTGAGCGTCCACTCTGACCCCGGGTTTGCAGAAGCCGGCCAGCTCACCGTGACTTACCTGACCGACGCACACCGCGCCTGTGCCTTGCAAATCAAAGCGCAAATGGGGAACTGCGGCTTTGATGAGGCGCATATTGACGCGGTCGGCAATGTGGTGGGGCGTTATTTTTCAGACCGCAAAGCCAGCGGCCCGGGCACCAAAACTTTAATGACAGGCTCCCATTACGACACCGTTCGCAATGGCGGTAAATACGATGGCCGCCTCGGAATTTTTGTGCCCATGGCCTGCGTGCGCGAGCTTGCGCGCCAAAACCGGCGCCTGCCATTTGACTTTGAAGTCATCGCTTTTGCCGAAGAAGAAGGCCAGCGTTACAAGGCCACTTTTTTGGGTTCCGGCGCATTGATTGGCGCATTCAACACCGCGTGGCTAGAACAACAAGACGCGGATGGCATCACGATGCGGGAGGCGATGCGCCATGCCGGCCTGGATGCCGGCGACATCGCCGCACTCAAAAGGAATCCGCGCAACTACCTGGGATTTGTCGAGGTGCACATCGAACAAGGCCCGGTGCTCAACGAACAGAATATCCCCCTGGGCATCGTCACCTCCATCAACGGCAGCGTGCGTTGCCAGTGCAGCGTGATCGGCGTCGCCTGCCACGCGGGCACCACCCCAATGAACCGGCGGCGCGATGCTTTGGTCGCCGTGGCCGAGCTGGCCTTGTACCTTGAACAGCGCGCCCGCCAGGACACGGGTTCCGTCGGCACCATCGGCATGCTGAACGTACCCAATGGCTCGACCAACGTGGTGCCGGGCCGTTGTGATTTCACGCTGGACCTGCGTGCGCCAAACAATGCGCAGCGCGATGTTTTAGTGCAGGATGTGCTGGCCGAACTTGGCGCCATCTGCGATCGCCGTGGCCTGCAATTTGTAAGCGAAGAAACCATGCGGGCTGCCGCTGCGCCCAGCGATGCAGCGCTGCAATCACGTTGGGAAAAAGCGGTTTCAGCCTTGGGTGTGTCACCATTCAAAATGCCCAGCGGCGCAGGTCATGACGCGATGAAGCTGCATGAAATCATGCCCCAGGCCATGTTGTTTGTGCGGGGGCAAAACGCGGGCATCAGCCACAACCCGCTGGAATCGACCACCGCCGATGACATGCAACTGGCGGTGCAGGCCATGCTGATTTTTCTAACCCAGCTGGGTGCCGATCTTCGCGCCGGCCACACCAGCGAATGACAGGCCGCCATGAGCAACTTTGAGCAACTCGATGCCTGGGTAGACGCGCACTTTGATGAACAAGTGGCGTTCTTGCAGCAACTGGTTCGTCTGCCCACCGACACGCCCCCTGGCGACAACGCGCCGCACGCCCTGCTGACGGCCAGATTGTTGGGCGCTTACGGCTTGCCCGTTGAACAATACGCCCTGCCACAGCCTGAGGTGCTTGCCGCCGGGCTGCAGTCCATCACCAACCTGCTGGTGCGCCGCCGGTATGGTCAGCTTGAAGGCCAGGCGCCAGGCACTGCCGCGCCAAAGGGCAAAACCATTTTGCTCAACGCCCACGGCGATGTGGTGCCGCCTGGCGAAGGCTGGGCCCATGACCCCTATGGCGGCGAGATTGAAAACGGTGCCATGTACGGCCGAGCGACCGCCGTGAGCAAGGGCGATTTTTCGACCTACACCTTTGCGCTGATGGCGCTGGAGGCGGTCGCAAAACCGGCTCAGGGCAGCGTCGAGCTTTTGTTCACTTACGACGAAGAGTTTGGCGGAGAACTGGGCCCGGGCTGGCTGCTGCGCCAGCACATCATCCGGCCCGATCTGGTGATTGCGGCGGGCTTCAGCTACCAGGTCGTCACCGCCCACAACGGCTGCCTGCAACTTGAAGTCACCGTCCACGGCAAAATGGCGCACGCCGCCATCCCCGAATCCGGCGTGGATGCCCTGCAGGGTGCCAACCGCATCATGACGGCTTTGTACCTGCAAAATGAAGCTTACAAACAGGTGGTCTCCCAGGTGGAAGGCATCACCCACCCTTACCTCAACATTGGCCAGATTGAAGGTGGCACCAACACCAATGTGGTGCCTGGCCGCGTCACGTTCAAGCTGGATCGGCGCATGATCCCCGAGGAAGAACCCGCTGTGATTGAGCAAAATCTGCGCGCGCTGATTGCCGACGCGGCGGCGCAAACGCCAGGCGTCACGGTCGACGTCAAACGCATCCTGCTGGCCCGCGCCATGCAGGCCTTGCCGGGGAACAAACCCTTAGTCGAAGCTCTGCAGAAACATGTTGAAATCGTGTTTCAGGAACCCGTCAAAGCCCTGGGCAGCCCGCTTTACACCGACATGCGCCTGTTCAGCGAGGCGGGCATTCCCGGCGTGTTGTACGGCGCGGGACCGCGCACAGTGCTGGAGTCACACGCCAAACGCGCTGACGAGCGCCTGAACCTCGAAGACTTGCGCCGCGCCACAAAGGTGGTGGCCCGAACCTTGCATGAGTTGTTGAACTGAATTTTCGTCCAGCCCTGATTTTCCCGATCTCTTCGTTTTTTTGTTTTTTTGTTTTTGACTTTGCCTTCACTCTTAGTTTTACCCGGAGCCTCCATGACAAAACGCATTTTTCTCAAAACCGCAGCCGCAATGGCCCTGGCCGCCAACTTGGGCGCAGTCCAGGCGCAAAACACGCCCATCAAATTCCAGCTCGACTGGCGTTTTGAAGGGCCGGCCGCCCTGTTTTTGACACCCGTTGCCAAAGGCTACTTCAAGGACGCCAAGCTGGACGTCACGGTCGATGCGGGCAATGGCTCGGGCGGCGCGGTGACACGCGTCGCATCCGGTGCCTACGACATCGGTTTTGCCGACCTGGCGGCCTTGATGGAGTTCCACGCCAACAACCCGGACGCGCCCAACAAACCAGTCGCCGTGATGATGGTTTACAACGACACACCGGCCTCGGTGATGGCGTTGAAAAAATCCGGCATCAAGACCCCGGCTGACCTGATCGGCAAAAAACTTGGGGCACCAGTGTTTGACGCGGGCCGCCGCGCCTTCCCGATCTTTTCAAAAGCCAACAACATCAGCGGCGTGACCTGGATCGCCATGGACCCGCCCCTGCGGGAGACCATGCTGGTGCGCGGCGATGTGGATGCCATCACCGGTTTCACCTTCACGTCGCTCTTGAACATCGAGGCGCGTGGTGTGAAAGCGGACGACGTGGTGGTCATGCCTTACCCGGACTTTGGCGTCAAGCTGTATGGCAACGCCATCATCGTCTCGCCCAAG
Source organism: Burkholderiales bacterium (assembly GCA_025360385.1). Taxonomy (GTDB): domain Bacteria; phylum Pseudomonadota; class Gammaproteobacteria; order Burkholderiales; family Burkholderiaceae_C; genus JANYCG01. Next base: position 48,171 of record JANYCG010000295.1, read on the forward strand.
CTCATCAAAGAGAACCCGGCTGCGGTCAAAGCATTTCTGGTCGCCGCGACCAAGGGCATGAAAGACGTGATCAGCAACCCCGCCGCTGCTATCCAGGACGTGAAAGCCCGTGACGGCATCATCAACGTCGAGCTTGAAACGCGCCGCCTGAAACTCGCGATTGACACCGTCATCAACAGCCCCAATGCCCGCGCCGAAGGTTTTGGCCAGGTCAATGGCCCGCGCCTGTCGCTCATGGCCTCACAGGTGTCGGACGCCTTCAACACCAAAACCCGCATCAACCCGGACGCGGTGTGGAACGGCTCCTTCCTGCCGACCAAGGCCGAGCTGAACGTGCTGCCCAAAAAATAAGACAGTTAGGCGGTTCGCCCTGGCCGGTAGAAAGCTATTATTTGTATAGCATACTATCCAGTTCCGACGGGAACAAAAGTCATATTTACCGGAACTTTTGATGCAAGACAGCACCCAAACCTTCGTCGACTTCTCCGATGTCTGGCTCGCCTACAACGACGAGTTGCTGGCGCAAAACCGCTTTGCGGTGGAGGCCATTGACCTCAGCGTGCGCCAGGGCGAGTTCATCGCCATCGTGGGGCCGTCAGGCTGTGGCAAATCGACCTTCATGAAGCTCACGACCGGGCTGCGCATGCCGTCCAGGGGCCGCATCCTGATTGACCAGCAACCCGTGACCGGCCCTTTGAAAATCTCTGGCATGGCGTTTCAGGCCCCGTCCCTGCTGCCCTGGCGCACCACGGTTGACAATGTTCTGCTCCCGCTTGAAATCGTGGAGCCCTACCGCAGCAACTTCAAGGCCATGCGCCCGCAGTACGAAGAACGGGCCCGCAAACTGCTGCAAAAAGTCGGGCTGGGCGGTTATGAAGACAAGTTCCCGTGGGAGCTGTCGGGTGGCATGCAGCAACGCGCCAGCATTTGCCGCGCTTTGGTGCATGAACCCAAAATGCTGCTGCTCGATGAACCCTTCGGGGCACTCGACGCCTTCACCCGCGAGGAGTTGTGGTGCATTCTGCGCGACCTGTGGACCGAGCAGCGCTTCAACGTGATCCTGGTCACGCATGACCTGCGCGAGAGCGTATTTTTGGCCGACACCGTGTATGTGATGAGCCGAAGCCCTGGCCGGTTTGTGGTGAAAAAAGACATCGAACTGCCGCGCCCGCGCGACCTGGAGATCACCTACACCAAAGAATTCACCGACATCGTGCATGAGCTGCGCGGGCACATCGGGGCGGTTCGCAACACTGTCGCACCGGCCGCCGCAACAGCCTGACCCCAAGGCAAGTTACACCATGACAAAAAAACAAATCGAAATCTGGTCGCCGTGGATTTTGCTGGTGGCCGTGATCGCCCTCTGGCAATTCATCTGCACCGCCTTCAGCGTGTCTGAATTCATCTTCCCAAGCCCCTGGCGCATCTGGACGCAGTTCTGGGAGTTCAAGGCCATCATTGCCGGCCACGCCTGGCGCACCTACTGGGTCACGATGGCGGGTTTTGGCATTGCCATCGTGGTGGGTGTGCTGCTGGGCTTTGTCATTGGCAGTTCGCGCCTGGCCTACGCGGCCGTGTACCCGCTGATGACCGCCTTCAACGCCCTGCCCAAAGCCGCGTTTGTGCCGATTCTTGTGGTGTGGTTTGGCATTGGCGTGGGTCCGGCTGTGCTCACCGCTTTCCTCATCAGCTTTTTTCCCATCATGGTCAACATCGCCACCGGCCTGGCCACGCTGGAGCCGGAGCTGGAAGACGTGCTGCGCGTGTTGGGCGCCAAGCGTTGGGACGTGCTGGTCAAGGTTGGCCTGCCACGCTCCATGCCCTACTTTTACGGCTCACTCAAGGTGGCCATCACCCTTGCCTTCGTCGGCACCACCGTGTCGGAGATGACCGCCGCCAACGAAGGCATCGGTTACCTGTTGATCTCGGCCGGCTCTTCCATGCAAATGGGCCTGGCCTTCGCCGGCCTGGTCGTGGTGGGCGCCATGGCCATGGTGATGTATGAGCTGTTCAGTGCGATTGAGAACCACACGACGGGCTGGGCGCACCGGGGCAGTCAAAATACTTGAATGCCGAATTTCGTATTTTTGGGTCTGAACTTTATGGATGGTGGGTAGCCGGATATTAAAAATACAGCAGCTCAGAGTTTTTTAAACACTTCGAATGTCCTGGCACGCCAAGCTCCAACTCGATTACACGCACATCGCCGACCGCACCCTTGCACGTTATGCACACGACGGCCCGCTGCGGATTTTGCAAAGCCTTTACCCCGAGGGTGACGCGGTTTGCCACAACGTGCTGGTGCACCCGCCTGGGGGCCTGGTGGGGGGCGACACCTTGGACCTTGCCGTCACCGCCAGTGGCCAGGCCCATGGCCTGATCACCACGCCGGGCGCCAGCCGCTTTTACCGTTCCAGCGGCGAGCTGGCCATGCAATACACACACATCCAGCTGCGCGACCAGGCCCGGCTGGAATGGTTGCCGATGGAGGCCATTTTGTACAACGGCTGCATTGCGCAAAACCGCTTGCAGATTGAGCTGGCGCCCGAGGCCGAGTTCATCGGCTGGGACGTCACCGCGCTGGGCCTGCCGCACGCTGGCAAGCCGTTTGCGGCGGGCAGTTATTTGCAACACATTGAAGTGCCAGGGGTCTGGCTGGAGCGGGGCCGCCTGGACGCCAGCGACATGCGCCTGATGCGAGGGCCGCTGGGGCTGGCAGGCAATGCCTGCATGGCATCGCTGTTTTTTGTGGCGGGCGCCAAATTGTCGCGCAACCGAAGGCAGCAGAGTCTTGACGCCGCGCGATCCCAGCTTGAAGGGCATGCACTGCGCGCGACCGCCGGGGCCACCAGCCCAAACGATCAGGTCGTCATCCTGCGGGTGTTGGCACCCCTGGTGGAACCTGCCATGCAGTTGCTGAAAACCGTCTGGGCGGTCTGGCGAGCCGAGTTGTGGGGGAAAACAGCCTCAAGTCCCCGTATTTGGTGCACATGATGCTATACAAATAATAGTGTCGGCGTTTGCTCCGTGTCCCAATCATTCGTGAAGTCGGCGGGCCGACGACGACAGTGGGAAAGGCACGGCTAGGAGTCTGAGCGGCACAACAAGCTTCACGAATGATTTGGAAATGGCATTAAATGGCCACCAGCTGTCGCACGCCATTGGCCTCCATGTCTTTGCCCAGACCGGACGCCAGCACCGCGCCGCGCTCCATCACCACATAGTCGTCGGCCAGTTCCTGCGCAAAATCGTAGTACTGCTCGACCAGCAAAATGGCCATGTCGCCCCGGTTGGCCAACATGCGGATGACGCGGCCAATGTCCTTGATGATGCTGGGCTGAATGCCTTCGGTCGGCTCGTCCAGAATCATCAACTTGGGCTTGGCGGCCAGCGCGCGCGCAATCGCCAACTGCTGCTGCTGCCCGCCTGACAGGTCGCCGCCCCGGCGGTTCAGCATTTGCTTGAGCACGGGAAACAGGTCGAACAACTCGGCTGGAATGGGCGTGCCCGCGCGCTTGTACGCCAAACCCATGCGCAGGTTTTCTTCAACCGTCAAGCGCGCAAAAATCTCGCGCCCTTGCGGCACAAAACCGATGCCAGCGCGGGCGCGGTGGTAGGGCGTCCAGGCCTGGATGGGGAGGCCCTCAAACTCGATGCTGCCGGACTTGACGGCCACCAGGCCCATCAAGGATTTCAGCAAGGTGGTCTTGCCCACGCCATTGCGCCCCAGCACCACCGTGATCTTGCCAAGTGATGCCGACAGCGACACGTCACGCAAGATGTGCGAGCCGCCGTAATACTGGTTGATGGATTTGACTTCAAGCATTCGCTTCCTTTCGTCAGGCAATTTTTCGCCGGGCCGCCCCAAGAAAAATTAGCCCCCTCGGGGGGCAGCGACCCGTGCAACGGTGGAGCGTGGGGGCTTTCATCTACCCAAATAGACTTCGATGACACGTTCATCGTTCTGCACCTGGTCCAGTGTGCCCTGGGCCAACACCGAGCCGTCGCACAGCACCGTCACGATGTCGCTGATGGCGCGGATGAAACCCATGTCGTGCTCCACCACCATCAGCGAATGTTTGCCTTTGAGTGTCAGAAACAATTCTGCCGTGCGCGCGGTTTCTTCGTCGGTCATCCCGGCTACCGGCTCGTCAAGCAGCAGCAGTTTTGGGTCTTGCATCAGTAACATGCCAATCTCAAGCCATTGCTTTTGCCCATGGCTCAAATTGCCGGCTTGCCGCGACACGCTGTCGCTTAAATGGATCGTGTGCAACACCTCGGCCAGTCGATCACCCTGCTCAGAATCGAGCCTGAACAACATGGAGGCCTTCACGCCTTTGTTGGTTTTCAGGGCAAGTTCCAGGTTTTCAAACACCGTCAGTTGCTCAAACACCGTGGGTTTCTGGAATTTTCGGCCAATGCCAAGCTGGGCGATTTGCGGCTCGTTGTAACGCAGCAAATCAATCGTGCTGCCGAAAAATACGCGTCCTTCATCGGGCCGGGTTTTGCCGGTGATGATGTCCATCAGGGTCGTCTTGCCCGCACCATTGGGCCCGATGATGCAGCGCAGCTCGCCCGGTGCAATGTCCAGTGACAGCTCGTTGATGGCCTTGAAACCGTCGAAGCTGACGTTGACATCTTCCAGATACAAAATGCGGCCATGGGTGACGTCCACCTCGGGCGACGTGACCAGGCGGCCAAACCCCGCTGCGCGGCCGCCTGACTCGGTTTGGCCTTGCACCTGGGTTTGCCGCGCCCGGACTTCACGACGCTTAGCGCCTTCTTCAAACAGCTCAGGGGTCATGCGGCTTTGCTCCTCAAACGCTTGACCAGCCCCACCACGCCGTCGGGCAAATACAAGGTGACCGCGATGAACAACAGGCCCAAAAAGTACAGCCAAAATTCTGGGTAGGCCACGGTGAGCCAGCTCTTGGCGCCGTTGACGATGAACGCCCCGGCAATCGGGCCAATCAAGGTCGCGCGGCCCCCCACTGCGGCCCAGATGGCGATTTCTATGGAGTTGGCCGGGCTCATCTCGCCAGGGTTGATGATGCCCACCTGTGGCACATACAAGGCCCCTGCCACCCCGCACATGACAGCCGAGATGACCCAGATGGTGAGTTTGTAGCCAATCGGGTTGTAGCCCGAAAACATGACCCGCGACTCGGCATCGCGGATCGCCTGCAGGACCCGCCCAAATTTGCTGGCCACCAGCCATTTGGCGAACAGGAAAAAGCCCAGCAGCGTCAGGCCGGTCAGCACAAAAATCAGCATACGCATAGACGGCGTGGCAATGGGCGTGCCCAGAATGCGTTTGAAATCAGTGAAGCCGTTGTTGCCGCCAAACCCAGTCTCGTTGCGGAAGAACAGCAACATGGCCGCAAAAGTCATGGCCTGCGTGATGATGGAAAAATACACGCCCTTGATGCGCGAGCGAAAGGCGAAATAACCAAACACGAACGCCACCACACCTGGCACCACGACGATCAGGGCCAGCGTGGCGATGAAGCTGTCGCTGAAGCTCCAGTGCCAGGGCAAGACCTTCCAGTCGAGGAAGACCATGAAGTCTGGCAAATCGCTTTTGTAATTGCCGTCGCGGCCAATCTGGCGCATCAGGTACATGCCCATGGCATAACCTCCGAGCGCAAAAAACACACCGTGGCCCAGGCTCAAAATGCCGCTGTAACCCCAGATCAAGTCCATCGCCAACGCACAAATGGCGTAACACATGATCTTGCCGACCAGCGCCACTGCGTAGGTGCTCATGTGGAACAGGCTGCTCTCGGGCACCCACAGGTTGAGCGCGGGCGCCACGGCGCACACCACGATGAGCGCCACGATGAAGGCGCTCCAGCCCGCGCGCGAAAGCACCGCCGGCTTTGGAGGAAGAATCAAATTACTCATAGCGTGAAACCAATTCCAGTGCAAGCGTGGAACCGGCTTTGCCGGGCCACTGCTTGCGCCCCCTTGAGGGGGAGGCGCCGCAGGCGCATCGGGGGTGGTTCATCATGTCCGGCCTTTCATCGCAAAAATGCCTTGGGGACGTTTTTGGATGAAGATGATGATGAACACCAGCACGGCGATTTTGGCCAGCACCGCGCCGGCCCAGCCCTCCAGGAATTTGTTGAGCACGCCCAGGCCCAGCGCTGCGTACACCGTGCCGGCCAGTTGGCCGACACCGCCCAACACCACCACCATGAAGGAGTCGACGATGTAGCCCTGGCCCAGGTCGGGCCCGACGTTGCCAACCTGGCTCAGCGCGCAACCTGCCAGGCCAGCGATGCCGCTGCCCAGGGCGAACGCATAGGTGTCGACCCGGGCGGTGTTCACGCCCATACATGCGGCAATCGGGCGGTTCTGCGTGACGCCGCGCACAAACAGGCCCAGCCGCGTTTTGCTGATCAGCCAGGCCACCGCGCCCAGCACTGCCAAGGCAAAGGCCATGATCACCAACCGGTTGTAAGGCAGCGACAAATTGCCCAGCACCTGGACGCCACCGCTCATCCAGCTTGGGTTTTCAACGCCCACGTTCTGCGCCCCAAAAAAACTGCGCACCAGTTGCTGCAGCATCAGGCTGATGCCCCAAGTGGCCAGCAAGGTCTCCAGCGGGCGTCCATAGAGGAATCGGATCACGCTGCGCTCCAGCGCCGCGCCCATCAGGGCCGAGGCCATGAAGGCAACCGGCACCGAAGCCACCAGGTACCAGTCAAACGCGCCCGGAAAATACTTCTGGAACACGCCCTGCACCACGTAGGTGGCATAGGCGCCGATCATCATCAGCTCACCATGCGCCATGTTGATCACACCCATCAGGCCGTAGGTGATGGCCAGCCCCAGCGCGACCAGCAGCAGGATGGAGCCCAGGCTGAAGCCGCTGAAAACCGCGCCAAGTTTGTCGCCCCAGGCCAGGGCGCCTTCAACGGTTTTCAGAGTCGCGTTCAGAGCGGCTTTGACGTCTGGCTCGGTCTCGACCTGAAGGCGCGCCAGCAGCACCGTCTTGGTGCTGGCCTGGTGGCTTTGCGCCAGCAAGGTGGCGGCAATCAAGCGTTTGGACTTATCGGCGCTGTTGAGCAGCACGGCTGCCCGGATCAGGCCAAGCTGGTCTTTGAGTTGCGCATTGGCCTCGGCCGCAAAGGCTTTTTCAATCAAGGGCAGCTTGGATTCGTCACTTTCCGCAAGCAGGGCCTTGATGCCGTCTCGGCGCGTTTTTTCATCTTTGGAAAACAGCTTGAACCCGGCCAGCGCAGCCTCCAGTTCGCCACGCATCAGGTTGTTGTTGATGACGTCTTCCGCATCCGCGGGAACGGCGACTTCTGCGCCGGTGACAGGGTCAAAACCTTTGCCGTCTTTAACGATGAAGACCTTGTCAGCGGCAACTTTGACGGCATCGTCAGACAGCGCCTGCAAGAATGCCGCCAATTTGTCGTCGGGGTTGGCGACTGCCTTCTGCAATGCTTGAACGCGCGCATCCGTTTCGCCAATTGCGATGCCTTTTACATCGCTAGTTCCCATGGAATGGGCATATCCTGCTATTAAAAGCGTAGTAATGAAAATGGAAAATCGATGGAGCATGAGAAAAACCTGTAGCCTGAACACGCGTGGGCATGGTCACGCTGCAATGTCTTGCAGACAATTTATCACCCCTTTGAACAAAAATATTCGCGGGGCAAAAAGCGAATCGAGGGGCATCGCGAGAAGCCCGAGGTGGGGTCTGCAGCGCCCTGCCGTACACCTGTACGGCGAGCACGGCAAGGCACCAGATCGGGTTTCGCCTTATCGAAAAGCCGGGCCCAGCGATTTATTTCTTGGCCATTTCCTGCTTGGCGGGCTCATCAGGCTTCTTGTCGTTGCCTTCGATAAACGGGCTCCAGGGCTTGGCTTTCACCGGGCCGGGGGTCTTCCAGACCACGTTGAACTGGCCGTCGGCCTTGATCTCGCCAATGAACACCGACTTGTGCAGGTGATGGTTCTTCGGGTCCATCATGGACGTGATGCCACTGGGTGCCTTGAAGGTCTGGCCGGCCATGGCCGCGATCACTTTGTCGGTGTCGGTGGACTTGGCTTTTTCAACCGCCTGTTTCCACATGTTGATGCCGATGTAAGTGGCTTCCATCGGGTCGTTGGTCAATGGCTTGTCCGAACCCGGCAACTTTTGCGCCTTGGCATAGGTTGACCATTTTTTGATGAACTCGGTATTGGCCGGGTTTTTGATCGATTGAAAATAGTTCCAGGCGGCCAGGTGGCCCACCAGCGGCTTGGTGTCCACACCGCGCAACTCTTCTTCACCCACCGAGAAGGCCACGACAGGCACGTCTTTGGCTTTCAGGCCGGCATTGCCCAGCTCTTTGTAGAACGGCACATTGGAGTCGCCATTGATGGTGGAGACTACGGCTGTCTTGCCGCCAGCGGAGAATTTCTTCACGTCAGCCACGATGGTCTGGTAGTCCGAATGGCCGAATGGCGTGTATTTTTCGTCGATGTCCTTGTCGGCAACACCTTTGCTTTTGAGGTAGGCGCGCAAAATTTTGTTGGTGGTGCGCGGGTACACATAATCAGTCCCCAGCAATACCCAGCGTTTCGCGCCGCCGCCTTCTTTGCTCATCAAATAATCGACCGCCGGAATGGCCTGCTGGTTCGGTGCGGCACCGGTGTAAAACACGTTCTTGGAAAGCTCTTCACCCTCATATTGCACCGGGTAGAACAGCAGGCCGTTCATCTCTTCAACAACAGGCAACACCGACTTGCGCGATACGCTGGTCCAGCATCCAAAGATGACGGACACTTTGTCCTGGCCGAGCAACTGCTTGGTTTTTTCGGCGAACAGGGGCCAGTTGGAGGCCGGATCCACGATCACCGGTTCGAGCTTCTTGCCCATCACGCCGCCCTTGGCGTTGATCTCTTCAATGGCCATCAGCACGGTGTCTTTCAACACGGTTTCTGAAATGGCCATGGTGCCCGACAGGCTGTGCAAGATGCCAACCTTGATGGTGTCAGCGGCGTGAACCATGCCGACACTCGACAACCCCAAACCCACCACGATGGACGCGGTCAGTGACTTTAAAGTACCTCGACGATTCATGACATTCTCCAAGAGTAAGTACGACCCCATGTTGGGGACAGTTCGTCTACGCAAGGGCTATGCCAAGTTTGAATTTTTCGGGTTTTTCAGAATGGAATCCGCCAATTTGGCGGCCAACATCGCTTGGTGTTGGTCGCGGACAGCGCACTGCGCACCAACTGCGGCAAGTCTTGCACCGTTTTCAGGCGCTTTGATTTGGTGCACTGATCTTATTGGTGCAGGGCGATCGCAGGGCCGTCACCGCCCTGAAGCGCTCAGAAACAGCCGTTAAGCCCCTACCCCCTTGATCACGGCGATTGCCGCACCCGTGGGGTCGATCAAGACGCAGGCGCGGCCAATGT
>JANYCG010000301.1 GCA_025360385.1 Burkholderiales bacterium
ATGGGCGACAAGTGCACACGGCGTTGCCCTTTCTGTGACGTGGGCCACGGCCGGCCCGACCCGCTGGACGTCAACGAGCCCGAGAACCTGGCCAAAACCATCGCCCAGCTCAAACTCAAATACGTGGTGATCACCAGCGTGGACCGAGACGACCTGCGCGATGGCGGCGCCCAGCATTTTGTCGACTGCATCACACGTATTCGCGCGTTGTCGCCCGCCACGCAGATCGAGGTGCTGGTGCCCGACTTCAGGGGCCGCGACGACCGGGCGCTCAATATCTTGCAGGGCGCTCCGCCAGACGTGATGAACCACAACCTCGAAACCGCACCGCGCCTGTACAAGGAAGCGCGCCCCGGCAGCGACTACCAATTCAGCCTCAATCTGCTGAAGAAATTCAAGGCCCTTCACCCCAAGGTGCCGACCAAGAGCGGCATCATGGTTGGCCTGGGCGAAACCGACGACGAGGTTTTGCAAGTGATGCAGGACATGCGCAACCACCACATCGACATGCTGACCATTGGCCAGTATCTGGCACCCAGCAGCTCGCACTTGACGGTGAAGCGTTACGTGCACCCCGACACCTTCAAAATGTTCGAGGCACGCGCCTACGAGATGGGGTTCAGCCATGCGGCTGTGGGGGCCATGGTGCGCTCAAGTTACCACGCAGACCAGCAGGCACATGCAGCCGCGTCCCATGCGCCGAGCCCACAACAGGCCAGCACGGGCAGCCAAGACGCCAATGCCTTCGTCTCTCTCGCCATTTTGACGACGGTCGGTTGATGGGCAGTGTCGACTTTTTCCTGAACCCTCAGTTCATCCGCACCAAGGTGCCCGAGGCCACCTACGAGCGCGGGATGAACCTGTACCTCAACCAGCAGGTGCTGGAATGCAATGTGCGTTACAGCAGCAGCCGCGAATGGGAAATAGACGGCACGGTGCAAGGCACCGAGCGCCAACCCTACCAAGTCTGGGTCGGCGCTGAAATTGCACCAGATGGTAGCTTGAGCGACTTTCAGGGCACCTGCACTTGCCCGGTCGGCAACAACTGCAAACATGCGGTGGCGCTGGCGATCAAGGCCGCGTTCACCTCTGCCCGGTCCGCGCGTCCGGCCTGGCCCAGCGTGGTGCCCCGGCGCATGCCCGATGCACCCGCGCCCGCCCATGGCCCGGCGCAAACGCCGTTGAGCAAAGAAGCCCTGCAACAGGTCGTTTTTGAACGCGAGAACCGCATGGCCAGGCAAAAGGTGAGCCAGTGGCTGGATTTGTTTGGACCTCTCACCGACGAAGGCCCGTCCTCAAACACAGCGGCAAGTGTTGCAGCAGTCCAGGCCCAAACTGCGTCTGCCGACCACGTCGTTTACATCCTCAGCACCGGCAAAAGCGGCGAACACCCCGTCTTGCTGCTGGGCTTTGGCCTGTCGCGGCAACTGCGCAATGGCAACTGGGCCAAGGTCAAGCCAATTCGATACGTTGAAGTGCACCGCACACCCGCCGCCGACGTGGAGGTCATGCGGCTGATTCAAACCCTGGCCGCACAAACCAGCAGTTACGCCTACACCACGGCTGACAAAGGCCAGCTCAATGGCGATACCGGCCGGCTCGCGCTTCAACTCGCCTTCAAAACCGGGCGGCTTTTTGCCCTCGCGGACGACCGGGTGTTGGGTAAGGCGATTGCCCCAGGCGGTGTGCGCCACCTGGGCTGGCAGTGGCTGACGCAGGTGTCAGCGGGCCAGCGTGAGCCGATGTGGGCCTTGCGGGCGCATTTGCTGGCCAGCGCGACAGGCGACGTTGCGGCACAGGCAATCCCGGCGCAAACGCCGGCAGATGCACCGCCTGGCCCTGGCACAGACGCCGTCCACTGGTACGCCAACAAGCCGCCGTTGTACCTGGACACGGACAAAGGCGAGTGTGGCGCCGTGGAGATGCCGGGCCTGAGCGGCGAGCACCTGGCCTTGCTGCTGATCGCACCACCGATTCCCGAATCCGCCTTTGCCACGCATGAAGCCAGCATGTTGAGCCGTTTGGCGGGTTTGCCTTTGCCGCCGGTTCTCAAAGCGCCGACAGTCATTCAAAACATCAAGCCCACGGCGGTTTTGTCGATCACGCCCACGCCCAAAGCCGAGGTGCCCGCGTTGGGCCTGCTGCGAGCCACCTTGCGTTTTGACTATGGGGGTTTGGGTTTTTACAGCCGCCAGTTCCAAAACCCGATGCTGGTGGAGCGCAAGCTGGCCGCAGGCGCCGGCATGGAACGGGTCATGTTGCACCGCGACCTGGCCCGCGAGCGTGAGGCGCAGGCCGCCTTGCAGCCACTGGGCTTGGTGGGCAACGCCAGCGGGGCGTTCCACCGGCCGCTGGCGCAGGATCAAACACATTGGTTTCAATGGGTCGAAAACGACTTCACAGAGTTGCGCCACGCCGGTTTTCAGATTGAACTGGCCGCTGGCCTGCACGACTGGATCGAACGCGCCGACAGCCTGGAGGTGACGATGTCCGGGCAGGGGGACGGCAGCACGGCGCCGTCAATCGACGCGTCTGGTGACATGATTGGCGGCGACGACAGCCAGAGCCTCTGGTTCAACCTGTCGCTGGGCATGCAAATCAACGGCAAACGCCAGAACATTCTGCCGTTTTTGCCCGAACTGCTGTCGCAGCTGGGCACCTACAACTCGGGCGGCGGCGGCGAGATCAGCCAGATGCCGCCTTATGTTTACCTGTCCCAGGACAACGGGCGGTTTTTGCGCCTGCCCACCGAGCCGCTGAAACCCTGGCTGCAGGCATTGCTGGATTTGGTGGGTGACCGCGGGCACAACGCAGCAAGCGAGTCGCTGCGCCTGTCGCGGCTGGAGGCCATGCGGGTGGGCGCTGCGCTAGGCGCAGGCGCGCAATGGCAAGGGGCCAGCGCCTTGCGTGAAATGGTCAGGCAGTTGGCCGGACACAGCGCCCTGCCCGAGGTGCCTGTGCCTGCCGGCTTGAACGCCGAACTGCGGCCCTACCAGCAGCAAGGCCTGAACTGGCTTCAGTTCCTGCGCACACACGGCCTGTCGGGCATTTTGGCGGACGACATGGGCCTGGGCAAAACCTTGCAAACCCTGGCCCATGTGCTGGTTGAAAAACAGGCCGGGCGGCTCGACCGGCCGGTGCTGGTGATGGCCCCGGTCAGCCTGATGGGCAACTGGCGCCGGGAGGCCAACCGCTTCACCCCCGACCTGAAAGTGCTGGTGCTGCACGGGGCCGATCGCCATGAGGCGGCGGCCGACATGGCGGGTAGCGACATCATCATCGCGCCCTACTCGCTGCTCAAGCGCGACCGGGAACGCTGGATCAAACAGGCCTGGCATCTGGTGGTGCTGGACGAGGCACAAAACATCAAAAACGCCAACACCGACGCGGCCCAGGTCGTGGCCGAACTCAATACCCGGCATCGCCTGTGCCTGTCAGGCACGCCGATGGAAAACCACCTGGGCGAGTTGTGGAGCCTGTTCCATTTTTTGATGCCGGGCTTTCTGGGCAGTCAGGCGCGCTTCAAGCTGTTGTTTCGCACGCCGATCGAGAAACTCGGCAACGAGGAACGGCTGGACCAACTGCGCAAACGCGTCACACCCTTCATGCTGCGCCGCGCCAAGCGGGATGTGGCTACCGACCTGCCGCCCAAAATCGACACCGTCTCCAGCGTGGAACTGACTGGCAAGCAGGCTGACATGTACGAAACGATCCGCCTCACCACTGAAAAAGCGGTGCGGGAAGCGCTGGCCAACAAAGGCCTGGCCAAATCGCAAATCCAGATTCTGGATGCGTTGTTGAAGCTCCGCCAGGTGTGTTGCGACCCGCGCCTGGTACCGCTGGCGGCCGCCAAAAAAATAAGGCAATCAGCCAAACTCGACCTGCTGATGGACCTGCTGCCCGAAATGCTGGCCGAAGGGCGGCGCATCCTGCTTTTTTCGCAGTTCACTTCCATGCTGGAACTGATCGAGGAAGAGCTGGCGGCGCGCAAGCTGAACTGGGTCAAACTCACCGGGCAATCGCAAAAACGCGATGCGCTGATCGAACAGTTCACCAGCGGCAAGGTGCCGCTGTTCTTGATCAGCCTCAAGGCCGGCGGCGTCGGCCTGAATCTGCCGCAGGCCGACACCGTGATCCACTACGACCCGTGGTGGAACCCGGCCGTTGAAAACCAGGCCACCGACCGCGCCCACCGCATCGGGCAGACGCAAAGCGTGTTTGTCTACAAGCTGGTGGCGCAGGGCACGATTGAGGAACGCATTCTGGCCTTGCAGGCGCGCAAAGCGGCGCTGGCGGACAGCCTGTACAGCGGCGCGCAGGGGCGCAAACAACCCTTGTTCACCGAAGACGATGTGGCAGAGCTGCTCAAACCGCTATCTATTACATAGCTATATAGGTATACCCAATAGGGACGTTCGGCACTTTTTTGAGTTATTTAGATAACAAACCCTAAATTCAACCGCCCCATATCTAGCTCACTCAGTCGGGCTATTTATATGCCCTTGCTGGCGCTGGCTTGTTTGGGACGATCCGCTTTGAACTGCCGACGGCCCCGGCCCAGCGGGCATGGCAACGCTTTTCTGGCAAGGTGGCGCGTACCACCTTGCCCAGGCGTACCCCTTCTTGCGACCCTAAGCGTTTCACCAAACCGCTCAACGGTACAGCGTGC
>JANYCG010000161.1 GCA_025360385.1 Burkholderiales bacterium
CCGCCCCCAGTTCTACTTCCGCACGACGGACGTGACCGGTGCGATTGAGTTGCCAGAAGGCAAAGAGATGGTCATGCCCGGCGACAACGTCAGCATCACGGTCAAGCTGATCAACCCGATTGCCATGGAGGAGGGCCTGCGTTTCGCCATCCGTGAAGGTGGCAAGACGGTGGGTGCCGGTGTGGTTGCCAAGATCATCGCCTGATTTTTCACTAGGGGTATAGCTCAATTGGCAGAGCGTCGGTCTCCAAAACCGAAGGTTGTAGGTTCGATTCCTACTGCCCCTGCCACCTGGCTTTAAAAGGTGGAAAAAATGCGGTTTTAGAGCCCGCTTTACAAGTGTTGGGCATACGCTTCTTAGGGGTTGAAGCAAGGGGCACAAGAGACTCTTAATTATTGGGCTGGGCTCATTCAAGTTCACAACATGGCATCACCAGAAATTCAAACTGTCAATACCGTCGGCGATAAGGCCAAGCTAGCCGCTGCTGGTGCATTGGTCATTGCCGCGTTGGCCGCGTTTTACTTGTTGACCAAGCAGGGCCAGATCGCCCAGTGGGGTGCGTTGGTTCTGGGTCTGATGGCCGGCGTTGCCGTATTTTTTACCTCGGAGTCGGGTAAAGAGCTGTTTGCCTTTGGGCGCGATGCATGGCGAGAAGTCAAAAAAGTGGTATGGCCTGAACGTAAAGAAGCCATGCAAATGACGGCTTATGTGTTTGGATTTGTCCTGATCATGGCGCTGTTTCTGTGGGTGACCGACAAAACGCTGGAATGGCTTTTTTACGATTTGATTCTGGGGTGGAGAAAATAATGGCCAATGCTGCAGAAGCTGCGTCGACAGACATCGAGCAGGTCATCTCGGCCGCTGCGCCGCAGTTGGCGCCACCGGCCAACCCGGATCTGCGCTGGTACGTGGTGCACGCCTATTCCGGCATGGAAAAAGCGGTTGAGCGAAACATCGTGGAACGAATCGCACGCTCGGGTATGCAGTCCAAGTTTGGCCGAATCCTGGTGCCCATGGAAGAGGTTGTCGAAATCAAAAATGGCCAGAAAAAGACGACGGAGCGTAAGTTTTTTCCGGGCTACGTTCTGGTCGAAATGATCATGGACGATGACACGTGGCACCTGGTCAAACATACCAACAAGGTGACTGGATTTGTCGGGGGGGCGAAAAACCGCCCTTCACCCATCTCCGAGGCCGAAGTGTTGAAAATCGTCAACCAGATGCAAGAAGGCACTGAGAAGCCGCGTCACAAGGTTGAATTTGTGGTGGGTGAATATGTCCGGGTCAAAGACGGCCCGTTCACTGACTTCAATGGCTCGGTGGAGGACGTCAACTATGAAAAGAGCAAAGTACGCGTGTCAGTCACTATTTTCGGTCGTGCGACGCCCGTTGAGCTGGAGTTTTCACAAATCGAAAAAACCTGAACGGCCTGAGCATTTTAGGTAAGCGTTTGATCGCCCGATATGGGCAAAACAGTTTGAAACAGAAAAGTTATTTCGCATTTCCCGACTCAGTGCGAATGGTGAAGAAGAGTCGCTAACCCCGGGAAGCCCAGAAGTTGCGGATCAAGCAACTCCCAGGCGTCATCACCCGCAAGGAGTAAAGCATGGCGAAAAAAATCGTCGGTTTTGTCAAGCTGCAAGTGCCAGCTGGTAAGGCCAATCCGTCCCCCCCGATCGGCCCCGCATTGGGCCAGCGCGGTTTGAACATCATGGAATTCTGCAAAGCGTTCAACGCGCAGACCCAGGGCGTTGAGCCAGGTCTGCCGTTGCCGGTCGTGATCACCGCTTTTGCGGACAAGAGTTTCACTTTCATCATCAAGTCGCCGCCGTCGTCGATTTTGATCAAGAAAGCCGCCAAGATCGACAAAGGCTCGCCACGCCCCCATACCGACAAAGTCGGCAAGGTGACCCGTGCGCAACTTGAAGAGATTGCCAAAGTCAAAATGAAAGACCTGACAGCAGCCGACATGGATGCTGCAGTTCGAACCATCGCGGGCTCAGCCCGCTCGATGGGTGTCACCGTGGAAGGAGTCTGACATGGCTCAGTTGACCAAAAAGCAAAAAACCCAAACTGGCAAAGTTGACAGCCTCAAGCTGTACGCCCTCGCCGATGCAATCGTCATCGTCAAAGAGTTCGCGACCGCCAAGTTTGACGAGTCCATCGACGTCGCCGTGCAATTGGGCATCGACGCGAAAAAATCGGATCAGGTTGTGCGCGGTGCCGTCGTCTTGCCCAATGGAACAGGCAAGACCAAACGGGTCGCTGTGTTTGCTCAAGGCGCCAAGGCTGACGAAGCCCGAGCCGCCGGTGCGGACATTGTTGGCATGGATGATTTAGCTGCGCGGGTCAAGGCTGGTGACATGCCATTTGACGTTGTGATTGCTGCGCCGGACGCGATGCGGGTGGTCGGCACTTTGGGTCAAATTTTAGGCCCCCGTGGCCTGATGCCCAACCCCAAGGTGGGCACTGTGACGCCTGACGTGGCGGGTGCCGTGAGAAACGCCAAAGCCGGTCAGGTGCAGTTCCGCGTTGACAAAGCCGGCATCGTGCATTCGACGATTGGACGTCGCTCATTTGACAATGACAAATTGCAGGGCAACCTTGCGACGTTGATTGACGCTTTGGTGAAAGCCAAACCTGCAGCAAGCAAAGGCGTTTATTTGAGGAAGATTGCAGTTTCCAGCACGATGGGTGTCGGTGTTCGTGTTGACACCCAATCCATCGCGGCCTAGTTTGGAGCGGATGTCTCGAAAAAGGATTCCAGCCACCTGAAAAGGTGGCTTGATGTGGTGGGCTGAACGGGTTAGATCCGGGCAGGCCATCCAAGACCGTTGGTGTGCAGGCATTCGCAAGAACGCCTTGTGCTTAATTAGTCAGCGTCTGGGTTCGCCCAGCGCTTAAGCCAACGCAGATGGCGATCCCACTGCAAAAGGATGCAAATTCCTGAAACAGTTGATCGCTGCAATGTAGCGTGTTTGAAGGTTCGCAATTTAAAAACGGACTGACGGGCATATTCAAAAGGAGTAGACCTTGAGTCTTAATCGCAGTGAGAAAGAAGCGGTCATCAATGATGTGACTGGCCTCGCCGCAAAAGCTCAAACGCTCGTGATGGCGGAATACCGTGGCATCACGGTCGCTGACATGACCAAATTGCGCTCAGCAGCGCGCAGCAATGGCGTGACCCTTAGTGTGTTGAAAAACACGCTGGCGCGCCGTGCTGTAGCTGACAGCGGATTTGCAATCGTGTCCGACCTGATGACCGGCCCGCTGATCTATGGCTTCTCTGTCGATGCAGTAGCCGCCGCGAAAGTGGTGTCTGAATTCGCGAAAACCAATGAAAAACTGGTGATTCGCGGTGGTGCATATGGCGGCAAAGCCCTGGACGTGAACGGCGTGAAGCAGTTGGCAAGCATCCCTTCCAAAGAAGTGTTGCTGGCGCAATTGCTGGGCTTGATGCAGTCCCCCATTTCGCGTACCGCCCGTGTGCTGGCCGCGATTGCGGAGAAAAAAGGCGCAGCCGAGGCCGCGTCCGAGGCGGCACCAGAAGCACCCGCTGAGGCAGTCCCAGCCTGAAGCTGGGCGGCACTTTGTAATCAATTAATTTAGGAAATCAAAATGGCATTCGATAAAGACGCATTTTTGACCGCGCTGGACAGCATGACGGTCATGGAACTCAACGACCTGGTGAAAGCCATCGAAGAGAAATTCGGTGTGAGCGCGGCAGCTATGTCCGCACCTGCTGCTGGCGGTGGCGCTGCAGCAGCCGTGGCTGAAGAGAAAACTGAATTCAATGTGGTTCTGCTTGAAGCAGGCGCACAAAAGGTTCAGGTCATCAAGGCAGTGCGTGAAATTACCGGCTTGGGCTTGAAGGAAGCCAAAGACTTGGTTGACGGCGCGCCAAAGAATGTCAAGGAAGGCATTGCCAAGGCAGATGCTGACGCTGCCCTGAAAAAGCTCATCGATGCTGGTGCAAAAGCTGAACTCAAATAACTGGGTGTGATCTGAAGGCTGGCGGCCCAATTCGGGTTTCCAGCCTTTGTTGCCTTTGTGTACACCAAATTTCGTGTGCCGGGCAGGGTGACAGAGCGTACTGAAAAGCGGATCCGGGCTTGCGGCGGGTCTAGTTTTCAGTGTCTTCTGTTTTGAAAAGAGAAGATGCCTTGGTTCGGGTTGCACGCAATGTGCAATCGTCCGCCAATGATTGGTAGTGGCCAATCACCAAGAAGTACCGCAGCAACCTTTCAGTCTAGCCCGGAGAATTCATGGCCTACACCTACACCGAACGCAAGCGCATTCGAAAAAATTTCGGCAACCGCGACAGCGTACTCGAAATTCCGTATTTGTTGCAGATGCAAAAGGATGCTTACACGGCATTTTTGCAAGCTGATGTGGCGCCGAAAAAACGCACTGTCGAAGGCTTGCAGGCCGCGTTTGACGCCGCCTTCCCAATCGTCTCCCACAATGGTTTTGTCGAGATGAAGTACCTTGAGTACAACCTCGCCAAGCCCGCATTTGATGTGCGCGAATGCCAGACGCGCGGCCTGACGTTTGCCTCCGCAGTGCGTGCCAAGGTCCAACTGATCATTTATGACCGAGAGTCTTCGACCTCCCAAAACAAGGTGGTGAAGGAAGTCAAGGAGCAGGAGGTTTACATGGGCGAAGTGCCGCTCATGACCAATAAAGGCTCTTTCATCATCAACGGCACTGAGCGGGTGATTGTGTCCCAGTTGCACCGCTCGCCAGGCGTGTTTTTCGAGCACGACAAGGGCAAGACCCACAGTTCAGGCAAGCTGCTGTTTTCGGCGCGGATCATCCCCTACCGCGGCTCTTGGCTCGACTTTGAATTCGACCCAAAGGACATTTTGTACTTCCGCGTCGACCGCCGCCGCAAGATGCCGGTCACGATTCTGCTCAAGGCCATCGGCCTGAACCACGAGTCCATCCTGGCCAACTTCTTTGTCAATGACAATTTCCGCCTGATGGACAGCGGCGCCCAGATGGAGTTCGTGGCCGAACGCCTGCGTGGCGAAGTCGCCCGTTTTGATATCACTGACAAAAGCGGCAAAGTGATTGTGGCAAAAGACAAACGCGTGACGGCCCGCCACACGCGTGAGATGGAACAGTCTTCAACTTCGCACATCAGCGTGCCTGAAGATTTTCTGGTTGGCCGTGTCGTCGCACGCAATATTGTGGAGGCCGACACCGGGGAAATCATTGCCAAAGCGAATGAAGAACTGACTGAGGCGCTGCTCAAAAAGCTGCGCTCTGCCGGCGTGCAAGACTTGGCCTGCATCTACACCAACGAGCTGGATCAAGGAGCGTACATTTCGCAGACATTGCGCAGCGACGAAACTGCCGACGAGTTTGCCGCCCGCGTCGCGATTTACCGCATGATGCGCCCTGGTGAGCCGCCGACCGAGGACGCTGTTCAGGCGCTCTTCCAGCGGCTTTTCTACAACCCGGACACCTATGACCTGTCACGTGTCGGGCGCATGAAATTCAACGCCAAAATGGGCCGTCCGGAATCGACAGGCCCAATGGTTCTTGCGAATGAAGACATCCTCTCAGTTGTCAAGATCCTGGTGGATCTGCGCAATGGCCGCGGTGAGGTGGACGATATTGACCATTTGGGCAACCGTCGTGTTCGCTGCGTCGGTGAGCTGGCTGAAAACCAGTATCGCACCGGCTTGGCCCGTATTGAGAAGGCCGTGAAAGAACGTTTGGGTCAAGCGGAGCAAGAGCCGTTGATGCCGCATGACCTGATCAACAGCAAGCCAATTTCTGCTGCCTTGAAAGAGTTCTTTGGCGCCTCGCAGCTGTCGCAGTTCATGGACCAGACCAACCCTCTGTCCGAGATCACTCACAAACGTCGTGTGTCGGCCCTCGGCCCAGGCGGCTTGACGCGAGAGCGTGCCGGCTTTGAAGTGCGCGACGTGCACGTGACGCATTACGGCCGCGTCTGCCCGATTGAAACACCAGAAGGTCCGAATATTGGCCTGATCAACTCGCTGGCCTTGTATGCCCGCCTGAATGAGTACGGATTCATTGAGACGCCTTACCGCCGGGTCTCTGATGGCAAAGTGACCAATCAGATTGACTATTTGTCGGCCATTGAAGAGGGTAAGTACGTGATTGCGCAGGCCAATGCAGCATTGGACAAAGATCACAAATTGACCGGTGACCTGGTTTCTGCCCGTGAAAAAGGGGAGTCCATTCTTGTCGGTGCCGAACGCGTTCAATACATGGACGTGTCGCCCGCGCAGATCGTGTCCGTCGCAGCCTCGCTGGTTCCGTTCCTTGAGCATGATGATGCCAATCGTGCCTTGATGGGTGCCAATATGCAGCGACAGGCGGTTCCAGTCTTGCGTCCAGAAAAAGCGTTTGTCGGCACTGGCATTGAGCGTGTTTCTGCGGTGGATTCTGGCACTGTCGTCACAGCCGCCCGTGGTGGCCTGGTGGACTACGTCGATGCGACCCGGGTTGTGATCCGGGTGAATGACGCTGAGGCGGTTGCCGGTGAAGTTGGGGTTGACATTTACAACCTCATCAAATACCAGCGCTCCAACCAAAATACCAATATTCACCAGCGGCCGATTGTTAAACGAGGCGACAAACTGGCCAAAGGCGATGTCATTGCCGACGGCGCATCAACTGACTTGGGTGAATTGGCGCTTGGCCAAAATATGCTGGTGGCCTTCATGCCATGGAACGGCTACAACTTCGAAGACTCGATCTTGATCAGCGAACGCGTCGTTGCGGAAGACCGCTACACCTCGATCCATATAGAAGAGCTCGTTGTGATGGCGCGCGACACCAAACTGGGTGCCGAAGAAATCACCCGGGACATTCCGAATCTGAGTGAGCAGCAGCTCAACAGGCTGGACGAGTCGGGCATTATTTACGTGGGTGCAGAAGTTCAACCTGGCGACACCTTGGTTGGTAAGGTCACGCCAAAAGGCGAGACCACGCTGACACCCGAAGAAAAATTGCTGCGCGCCATCTTTGGTGAAAAGGCCAGTGACGTCAAAGACACGTCATTGCGCGTGGACCAGGGTTCACAGGGAACCGTGATCGACGTGCAAGTGTTCACCCGTGAGGGCATCACCCGCGACCGGCGTGCCCAGCAGATCATCGACGATGAACTGAAGCGGTTCCGTCTTGATTTGAATGACCAGCTTCGCATTGTTGAAGCCGATGCGTTTGACCGGATTGAAAAACTGTTGAACGGCAAAGTTGCCAATGGCGGTCCGCAAAAACTGGCCAAGGGCAGCAAAATCGACAAAGCCTATCTGGCCTCGGTTGAGAAGTTCCACTGGTTTGACATTCGCCCAGCAGAAGACGAGGTGGCTGCGCAACTGGAGAGCATCAACAACGCCTTGCAACAAACTCGCCACAGCTTTGACCTGTCGTTTGAAGAAAAGCGTAAAAAACTGACGCAAGGTGACGAGTTGCCAGCGGGCGTGCTCAAGATGGTCAAGGTCTACCTCGCCGTCAAGCGTCGCTTGCAACCAGGCGACAAAATGGCGGGGCGCCATGGCAACAAGGGCGTTGTGTCCAAAATCGTTCCGGTTGAAGACATGCCCTACATGCTGGATGGCACGCCGTGCGATATCGTGCTGAACCCATTGGGTGTGCCATCCCGGATGAACGTGGGCCAGGTGCTTGAAGTGCACTTGGGCTGGGCCGCCAAAGGCATTGGCCAACGCATTGGCGACATGTTGCAAGCGGAAAGCAAACTGGCAGAGCTGCGCAAATTCATGGACTCCCTTTACAACGGATCCGGCCGCAAAGAAGACTTGGCGAAACTCAGCGACGAAGACATTTTGGAAATGGCCAGCAACCTGTCCAAAGGCGCGACATTCGCAACGCCAGTGTTTGACGGCGCGTCCGAAGAAGAGATTCGCGGCATGCTGAAGCTTGCCTACCCGCAGGACGTTGTCAAAGCCAAGGGGCTGACATCAGCCCGTACCCAAGCGAACTTGTTCGATGGCCGCAGCGGCGACGCATTCGAGCGCCCGACGACCGTGGGTTATATGCATGTGTTGAAGCTTCACCACTTGGTGGATGACAAGATGCACGCGCGCTCCACCGGACCGTACAGCCTGGTGACGCAGCAACCCCTGGGTGGCAAGGCCCAGTTCGGCGGACAGCGGTTTGGCGAGATGGAAGTTTGGGCCTTGGAAGCCTACGGTGCTGCTTACACCCTGCAGGAGATGCTCACGGTCAAGTCTGATGACGTGCAGGGCCGTACAAAAGTCTACGAAAGCATTGTCAAAGGCGAGCACGCGATTGAAGCCGGCATGCCGGAATCGTTCAATGTGCTGGTCAAGGAAGTGCGTTCGCTCGGTATCGACATGGAACTAGAACGCGGTTGATCGCTAAAAGGAATCATTTCATGAAATCATTACTCGACCTGTTCAAACAATTCACACCGGATGAGCATTTCAATGCCATCAAAATCGGCATGGCATCCCCGGAGAAGATCCGGTCATGGTCTTTTGGCGAAGTCAAAAAGCCTGAAACCATCAACTACCGCACCTTCAAACCGGAGCGCGATGGCCTTTTTTGCGCCAAGATTTTTGGCCCCATCAAGGACTATGAGTGCCTGTGCGGCAAATACAAGCGACTCAAGCACCGCGGCGTCATCTGCGAAAAATGCGGCGTTGAAGTCACCCAGACCAAAGTGCGGCGTGATCGCATGGGCCACATTGACCTGGCGGCGCCGTGTGCGCACATCTGGTTCCTGAAATCACTGCCGTCACGCCTGGGCCTGGTGCTCGACATGACCTTGCGCGACATCGAACGGGTGTTGTATTTTGAAGCCTACGTCGTGACCGATCCTGGCATGACCTCGCTGAAAAAATACAGCATCATGACCGAAGACGACTACGACGCCAAGTTCAAGGAATACGGCGACGAATTCCAGGCCAAAATGGGTGCCGAAGGCATCAAGGATCTGCTGCAAAGCATTGACATCGATGGCTCCATCGAAAAATTGCGCAATGACTTGACCGGCTCCGAGCTGAAAATCAAGAAGAACGCCAAACGCCTTAAAGTGCTGGAAGCTTTCAAAAAATCGGGCATCAAGCCCGAGTGGATGGTGCTGGAAGTGCTGCCGGTTTTGCCACCTGACTTGCGCCCACTGGTGCCGCTGGATGGTGGCCGCTTTGCCACTTCCGACCTGAACGACCTTTACCGCCGTGTGATCAACCGCAACAGCCGTCTGCGCCGATTGCTGGAATTGAAAGCCCCTGAAATCATCGCTCGAAATGAAAAGCGCATGTTGCAGGAGGCGGTCGATTCGCTGCTGGACAACGGTCGCCGTGGCAAGGCCATGACCGGCGCCAACAAACGCGCGCTCAAATCACTGGCCGACATGATCAAAGGCAAGTCAGGGCGTTTTCGCCAGAACTTGCTGGGTAAGCGGGTTGACTATTCCGGCCGTTCTGTCATTGTGGTCGGCCCCACGCTCAAGCTGCATCAGTGCGGACTGCCAAAACTGATGGCGCTTGAATTGTTCAAGCCCTTCATCTTCTCGCGCCTGGAAGCCATGGGCATTGCCACCACCATCAAGGCGGCGAAAAAGGAAGTGGAGTCCGGCACGCCCGTCGTATGGGACATTCTGGAAGAGGTCATCAAGGAGCACCCGGTCATGTTGAACCGGGCGCCTACGCTGCACCGTTTGGGCATTCAGGCCTTTGAGCCGATCCTGATCGAAGGCAAAGCCATACAGTTACACCCTCTCGTTTGCGCCGCTTTCAACGCCGACTTTGACGGCGACCAAATGGCCGTTCACGTGCCACTGTCAGTGGAAGCGCAAATGGAGTGCCGCACCTTGATGCTGGCGTCCAACAACGTGCTTTTCCCGTCCAATGGTGAGCCTTCAATTGTGCCGTCGCAAGACGTGGTGCTGGGCCTGTACTACACCACCCGCGAACGCATCAATGGCAAAGGTGAAGGTCTAATTTTCTCAGACACCGGAGAAGTCCAGCGCGCGTTTGACGCCAATGAGGTGGAACTAAATTCACGCATCAATGTGCGCCTGACCGAGTACACCAAAGACAAGGAAACGGGTGAGTTTGTCGCCAGCACCAAGTTGTGGGAGACCACCGCCGGTCGTGCCCTGTTGTCAGAAATCCTGCCAAAAGGCCTGCCATTTTCAAACCTGAACAAGGCGTTGAAGAAGAAAGAAATCTCCAAGCTGATCAACGTCTCGTTCCGCAAGTGCGGCTTGAAGGAAACGGTGGTGTTTGCCGACAAGCTGCTGCAAGCGGGCTTCAGGCTTGCAACGCGGGCTGGCATTTCGATTTGCATCGACGACATGCTGGTGCCACAGGAAAAACACGGCATCATTGCCCGTGCGCAAAAAGAAGTCAAAGAGATCGAGCAGCAATATGTATCAGGCCTGGTGACGGCCGGCGAGCGCTACAACAAGGTGGTAGACATCTGGGGCAAGTCCGGCGATGAAGTCTCCAAAGTCATGATGGCGGGCCTGTCCAAGGAAATGGTCACTGACCGCCATGGCAAACTGGTGCAGCAGGAGTCGTTCAACTCCATCTACATGATGGCCGACTCGGGTGCCCGCGGATCCGCAGCGCAAATCCGGCAGGTGGCAGGCATGCGTGGTTTGATGGCCAAACCAGACGGCTCCATCATTGAGACCCCGATCACGGCCAATTTCCGGGAAGGTTTGAACGTGCTGGAGTATTTCATCTCCACCCATGGCGCACGCAAAGGCCTGGCTGACACGGCGCTCAAAACGGCCAATTCCGGCTATTTGACGCGGCGTTTGGTGGACGTGACCCAGGATCTGGTGGTCACCGAGCAGGATTGCGGAACCCACCATGGTTATTTGATGCGCGCCATCGTCGAAGGCGGCGAAGTGATCGAGTCGCTGCGCGACCGCGTGTTAGGCCGCACTGCGGCTGACGACGTATTGCACCCCGAAAGCCGTGCCGTGCTGGCGAAGGCTGGCGACATGCTGGACGAAGACGTCATCGACGAGCTTGAAGTTCAAGGTGTTGATGAAGTCAAAGTGCGCACGGCGCTGACCTGCGAAACCCGTTTTGGCATTTGCGCCCGGTGTTATGGCCGGGACCTTGGCCGTGGTGGACTTGTCAATGGCGGCGAAGCCGTTGGCGTGATTGCAGCCCAATCCATTGGCGAGCCAGGCACCCAGCTGACGATGCGCACTTTCCATATTGGTGGCGCTGCATCCCGTGCGGCGGTTGCGTCCAGCGTCGAGGCCAAATCCAATGGCAGCATTGGCTTCAACGCCACGATGCGGTATGTGACCAACAGCAAAAAAGAGCTGGTCGTGATTGCCCGCTCGGGTGAAATTGTCATTCACGACGAACATGGCCGCGAGCGCGAGCGCCACAAAGTTCCCTATGGAGCCATCCTGACGGTCAAGGCAGATCAGGCCGTCAAGGCCGGTGCCATATTGGCCAATTGGGATCCGCTGACCCGTCCCATCATCACGGAGTTTGCGGGCAAGGCCCTGTTTGAAAACGTTGAAGAAGGCTTGACAGTCGCCAAGCAGGTTGACGATGTCACTGGCTTGTCAACCCTGGTCGTGATCGACCCCAAACGCCGTGGTTCTGCCAAAGTGGTTCGTCCGCAAGTGAAGTTGATCGATGCCGCTGGCAATGAAGTCAAAATTCCAGGCACTGACCACTCGGTGACGATTGGCTTCCCAATTGGTTCGCTGGTCCAGGTGCGTGACGGCCAGGACGTGGGTCCTGGCGAGGTGCTGGCCCGCATTCCGGTCGAAGGCCAAAAGACCCGCGACATCACGGGCGGTTTGCCCCGGGTTGCCGAGTTGTTCGAGGCCCGCTCGCCCAAAGACAAGGGCGTTCTGGCTGAGATGACCGGCACCGTGTCTTTCGGCAAAGAGACCAAAGGCAAAATCCGGATGCAGATCACCGATCCGGAGGGTGCTGTCTGGGAAGAGCTGGTGCCCAAAGAGAAAAACATCCTGGTGCATGAGGGTCAGGTCGTCAACAAGGGCGAAAGCGTGGTGGACGGCCCGGCCGACCCGCAAGACATCCTGCGGCTGCTGGGTTCGGAAGAACTAGCACGTTACATCGTGGATGAAGTGCAGGACGTCTACCGCCTGCAAGGCGTGAAGATCAACGACAAGCACATTGAGGTGATCGTGCGCCAGATGTTGCGCCGTGTTGTAGTCGACAATGTGGGTGACTCCACCTACATTTCTGGCGAGCAAGTCGAGCGCTCGGAAATGCTCAACAAGAACGATGCGCTGAGGGCTGACGGCAAAATCCCCGTCACTTTCACCAATCTGCTCTTGGGCATCACCAAAGCGTCCCTGTCCACTGACAGCTTCATCAGCGCGGCCTCGTTCCAGGAGACAACCCGTGTGTTGACTGAAGCCGCCATCATGGGCAAGCGTGATGAGCTTCGCGGGTTGAAGGAAAACGTCATTGTCGGCAGGCTGATACCCGCCGGCACGGGCATGGCCTACCACGACGCACGCAAGATCCGGGAAAACATGGACGACGCCGAGCGGCGCGCCATTGCCGATGCTGAAGCCGCCGAACTGGCCGGCCAGTCGTCCGAAGCAGAAGTTGCGGAGTCCACGGCAGCCGCCGCGACCGAATAATTTTCGCTTCTATAAATATAGCGCCTCAAGCCCTTTTGACGGGGACTTGAGGCGTTTTTATTGTGAAGCTTGAATTTTTTACAGAGCAAGGCAACCCAATGGCGTTAGCTGGCAAAACCCAGTCCCTGAACAGCGTCCCCGGTGCGCGAACTAGCTTGCCACTGTGGCAGCTGTTGCAGAGCGTTGCCACGGTTGTGGCTGCCGTTCGATCAGGCAGTTCGGCGTCGCCGGCATTGGAAAAAGTCGGTGCTGAGCAGCGGCCGGCAGTGCAAGCGCTGGCGTTTCATGTGTTGCGCAATCTGGGCGCTGCTGAGGCCTTGCGGACCAAGCTTGCAAGCCGGGCGCCGCCGGCCCAGGCTGACGCCTTGTTGTGCACTGCCTTGGCTCTGGCCTGCCAGGCGGACACTGCGCCGTATGAAGTCTTCACGCTGGTCAATCAAACCGTCGAAGCCGCCAAACGCTCGTCTGGCATGCACGCGCAAGCCAATTTCATCAACGCTTGCCTGCGGCGGTTTTTGCGCGAGCAAGAAGCCCTGGTAGCGGATTTGGCGAACGACCTGGTAGCGCGCTGGAACCACCCCGTCTGGTGGATCAAGCGGCTTAAAGCGGATTACCCTACTGCCTGGCAAGCGATTTTGGCGAACAACAACACCCAGGCACCTATGACGCTTCGGGTCAACGTCAAAAAATCTGACCGCAATGCCTATCTTGCTCTTTTGGGGGTGGCCGACATCAGCGCCATTGCATCAGGCCAGGTGGGCGTCACCTTGCAAAAAGCCCGTCAGGTGCAAGATATTCCCGGTTTTGCACAAGGGGTCGTTTCCGTCCAGGATGCCAGCGCTCAATTGGCCGCGCCTTTGTTGTTGGGCGCAAGCTCGCATGCCGCACAACCGATGCGTGTGCTCGATGCCTGCGCCGCTCCCGGCGGAAAAACCGCGCATCTGCTTGAAACAGGCCACTGTGAAGTCGTGGCGATTGACATTGACCCCCTGCGATGTCAACGGATCCAGCAAAACCTGAGTCGTCTCGGGCTTGCGGCCCAACTGCTCACGGCCGATGCGGCTCTGCCCCAAACTTGGTGGGACGGCGTATTGTTTGATGCAGTGCTGCTGGATGCGCCCTGCACGGCCTCGGGGATCGTGCGGCGGCACCCGGATGTTCGCTGGCTCCGCCGTGAAAGCGATATTGCCCAATTGGCGCAGGTTCAGGCGCGCTTGCTCAAGGCCCTGTGGCCTTTGGTCAAACCGGGTGGACGGCTGTTGTATTGCACCTGTTCGGTTTTCCGTGCAGAAGGCGCGGATCAGATGCAAACGTTTCTTGCACACAACACCGATGCCCGCTTGATGGCGTCGCCGGGGCAATTGCTGCCGCATTTTTGCAGAAATGGCGACACCGTCCCGGACAATCCCCAAGATGACCACGACGGCTTCTATCTTGCATTGCTGGAAAAAAGCAAAGTTTGATTTTTTCAAGTGGGCTGCGGTCATCTGCTTTTTGTTCGGCGCTCTGGTTTGCGGTTCCGGCTGGGCGGGAGAACCAGTGTTGTCGCAGTTCCAGCTCGAAACCAATGCCGACGGCGTTTACTTGTCTGCCTCGGTCAAATTTGAATTGCCAATGGCGGTCGAAGATGCCTTACTCAAGGGCGTCCCGATGTTCTTTGTGGCTCAGGTTGATATTTACCGTGAGCGCTGGTATTGGTACGACAAGAAAATGCTCACGGCCGAGCGCCATATGCGCCTGGCCTACCAGCCCCTCACACGGCGTTGGCGGCTGAACATCGCGTCTGGCCCCATCGTTGCAAGCAGCCTGGGTGTGGCCCTTAACCAAGGATTTGACAGTCTGGCTGATGCGCTGGCAGCAGTGCAGCGGATATCAAACTGGAAAATTGCAGAGCTCTCCGAGCTGGATACCGATGAAAGGCACAACCTCGAATTTCGCTACAAGCTGGACTTGTCCCAGTTGCCACGTCCGTTCCAGATCGGTGCCTTGGGTCAGGCAGACTGGAATATCTCAGTCTCCAGCATTCAGCGTCTGCCGGCCAAGGTTGCCAAATGACGTCACCGGATCAACCCGCCTCACCGCCTGATGCGGCGGATGAGGCGGTTCGCCGCAGTTCCAAGGCCTTGCGCTGGACACTGGGGGTCGGTTCGTCCGCAATGGCGGCGATTGGCCTTGTCCTGCTTTTTTTGCTGACGCAGGCCACCAACAATCGGGACTTGTACGAGCGCAACTATGCCCGCCTGTTCACGCTCAACGTGGTGGTGGCAGGCCTTTTGTTGGCGGCCATCCTTTGGATCGCCTTCAGGTTGTTCAGCCGGCTGCGCAGGGGGCGTTTTGGCAGCCGCTTGCTGGTCAAGCTGGCGGCAATTTTTGCCCTTGCCGGATTTGCGCCTGGCGTTCTGATTTACGTCGTGTCCTATCAATTTGTGTCGCGTTCGATCGAGACTTGGTTTGATGTCAAGGTGGAGGGGGCGCTGGAGGCCGGCTTGAATTTGGGGCGAGTCACGCTGGAGACGCTCAGCAACGATCTGGTGGCCAAAGCCCGTGCGTCGGCCAACCAGCTGGCGGAAACGCCGGACGCGATGGCCGCTGTGCAGCTTGAGCGGGTTCGTGACCAGCTTGGTGCGCAGGATGTCCTGCTATGGGGCGCCAATGCGCAGTTGATCGGTGGGGCAGGTCAGTCCAGGTTTCAGATCAATCCAGACCGTCCGACTAGCCAGCAATTTCGCAACGCCAAGAACCTGAAATCAGCGACATGGGTAGAGGGACTCGAAGAGGCCACGCCAGCCACGGTTGGCAATGCGCGAATCAAGGCACTGGTGCCCGTTTCCAGCGTGCGCTTCGACTTGCAAGGCGAGTCACGTTATCTGCTGGTCACCCAGGCCCTGCCATCGACTCTGGTGGCCAACGCCTTGGCGGTGACGGAGGCCAATCGGGAATACCAGGAACGGGCGCTGGGCCGTGACGGCCTCAAGCGCATGTACATCGGTACCCTGACCCTGAGCCTGTTCCTTGCGGTGTTTGGGGCGGTATTGCTGGCGGTCCTGGTCGGCAACCAGATCGCGCGTCCGCTCCTGCTGCTGGCCGATGGCGTCAACCGTGTCGCAGCTGGGGATTTGACACCCCGGCAAGCCCTGAAGGGCAAGGATGAACTCGACGGCCTGACCCGTTCATTTGCCGACATGACGCAGCAATTGTTCGACGCCCGAGAGACGGTGCAAAGCAGCATGTCGCAGGTGGTTGCCGCCCGCGCCAATTTGCAAACCATCCTCGACAACCTCACGGCTGGCGTGATCGTGCTCTATGCGGATGGCCGGATCGTCTCCGCCAACCCCGGCGCCACCCGTATTTTGCGCGTGCCGCTGGCTGCATTTGAAGGCCAGGCTTTGGCTGAGGTGCCGGGTTTGCGGGAGTTTGGCGCAAAGGTGCAGCAGCAATTTGAGTTGTTTTTGGGGGATCGAAGAGAGCACGGCCTGGACCATTGGCAACAGTCCTTCGAACTGGGCAAAGTCGCCACAGGGCTCGCCGGGCGAGGCGCAGACAATACTATCACTTTAATAGCTAGAGGCGCTGAGTTACCGGGGACAACCAGGCTTTTGGTGTTTGATGACATCTCGGAAATCGTGTCCGCCCAGAGGTCCCAGGCCTGGGGGGAAGTGGCGCGTCGACTGGCCCATGAAATCAAGAACCCGTTGACACCCATCCAGCTCTCGGCCGAACGCCTGGAGATGAAACTCACGGGAAAACTGGCGGTGCCTGAACAGGCCTTGCTGGCCAAATCGGTCAAGACGATCGTTGACCAAGTCGACGCGATGAAGCGCCTGGTCAACGAGTTTCGGGACTATGCCCGCTTGCCGGCCGCCGAGCTCAAGGCCTTGGATTTGAACGCGCTGGTGGTCGAGATACTCCACCTCTATGACGCGCAAACCGCCCATGGCCCGATCAACTTGGAACTGGACCCTGGCTGCCCCCCAATACTTGGCGACGCCCAGCAACTGCGCCAGGTCGTGCACAACCTTTTGCAAAATGCACAAGACGCCAGCGGATCGGGCAAAGCCGACGGCGTTGACCGTTCAGTGGTGGTGAAGACGCAGTGGGCAGCGGCCAAAGGCCGGGTGCGATTGATCGTGCTTGACCACGGCGGAGGCTTTCCCGCCAATATCCTGGCGCGAGCGTTCGAACCCTATGTCACGACCAAAACAAAAGGCACTGGCCTCGGCCTTGCGGTCGTGAAAAAAATCGCGGATGACCATGGCACAAGGGTAGACATCAGCAACCGGATGGTCGACGACGTCGTGGTGGGCGCCCAAGTGTCGTTATCATTCGCCATCGCCCCCGACGTGCAAACCTGAGCGTCGTGGTGACTAATCAGAAAGAATTGCGCTTAGCATCATGGCAAACATATTGGTGGTTGACGACGAACTTGGCATTCGTGATCTGTTGTCTGAAATCCTCAATGACGAAGGACACAGCGTCGACGTGGCTGAAAATGCCGCCCAGGCGCGCGCTGCCCGTTTGCGCGAGCGGCCTGACCTCGTCTTGCTGGACATCTGGATGCCCGACACCGACGGCGTGACCTTGCTCAAAGAGTGGTCGTCGTCCGGCATGCTGACCATGCCGGTCATCATGATGAGCGGGCACGCCACGATCGACACGGCGGTTGAAGCCACCAAAATTGGCGCACTGGCGTTTCTTGAAAAACCCATCACTTTGCAAAAATTGCTCAAAGCCGTGGAGCTGGGCCTGACCAAAGCCAACCTGCGCAAAATCGCCCCGCCTGCGGCGGTGCAAGTTGCACCCCAGTTGACCGTAGCCACCCATCCAGGCAGCGGGATGGTGGGTGCCCATGCGGAGCTGGGCCTGCAGGCGCAGCAGAGCTTCATGCTGGACAAGCCTCTGCGCGAAGCGCGGGATGAATTTGAAAAGGCGTATTTTGAATTCCATCTGGCGCAAGAAAACGGGTCCATGACCCGTGTTGCCGAAAAAACCGGCCTGGAACGCACCCATCTTTACCGTAAGCTCAAGCAGCTTGGCGTTGATTTGACACGCGGCAAACGCGGTGCCGCCTGAGGTCAAATTTGTCCCGGATATAAGCGCTGCGGGCTTAGGGTCAGCCGCGGGCTTGCTGCTATAATTTGCTTGCTTGGCCCGGTAGCTCAGTCGGTAGAGCAGAGGATTGAAAATCCTTGTGTCGGTGGTTCGATTCCGCCCCAGGCCACCACCTTTTCTTCTCAGATAATCCCAAGAAAGCCTTAAGTCCTTGTGAATCAAGGACTTAAAAGAGAAATGAGGCTCAGGCGGACTCATTTAATCCCACGTAGTCCCGCGCTTGCTTGTACCCCCGGTTGTACCCTAGTGTAGTGTTTCACGCTGTTTGAACCGTATTGAGTTTTGCCTTCGCGCGGATGACTTTCTCCAGAATGTCACGAGCGCTGGCAGTCCAGATGAATGGCTTGGGGTTGTCATTGTGAGCCAGCACAAAGAGCTCGATT
>JANYCG010000163.1 GCA_025360385.1 Burkholderiales bacterium
TTTGCCGGCACCGGCATGCGCATCAACGCCATCTGCCCCGGCCTGATTGAAACCGGCATGACCGCGCCCATGTTCGATGCTGCCCGGGCGCGAGGCTCGGAGAGAAAACTCGGCCAGCTCAACCCGCTGCGCCGCTACGGCGTGCCCGACGAGATCGCGCAGGCCGCGCTGTTCCTGGCCAGCGACGAGGCCTCGTATGTCAATGGCCAGGCCATCGCCGTGGATGGCGGGCTGAGCAGCTCGCACCCGGTCATCCCGGGCAAGCAGGCCTGAACCGCAGGGCCGTCAGCCGCCTGCGTCCCGGCTGGCGTTGCTGCGCAGCTTCTGCCCCGGCAGCGCGATATTGCGCTCAACCCATGTCCGCAGCCGCAGGACCTCGGGCTGGTTGATCTTGCCCAGGTGGGTGACGAGGGCGTCGTCACGCATGTGGGGCGCAGGCGGCGTCCCCATGGCCTTGACCTTGCCTGGGTAGACCACCGCCAGCGTGTGATCGGCCAGCGTGAAGCCGGCCATTTTCTGGATGTCGGCCAGGTTGACCCAGCGGCACAGTTCGTCGTCTTCCACCACATGCACCGTGGTGCCCCGGTACACATAGTGGTGCCCATGCACCGGCATCCACACCTGGCGGCGCACCGCATGGCGAAAGTCTGACAGGAGTTGGACCATGGGGCGCTTGACACTCACGGCCATCAAGGGCGACGTGGTCACCAGGGCAACGACGCCAAAGTAGTAACCCACCAGCGCCCAGGCGCCCACCCACAGTGCGATCCGCACCAGGGGAAGGCCGAGCCAACGCTTCATGGGCTTGCTCCCTGCGGCTCGCGTGTTTCACCGGTCACAAAGTACATATCCATCTGCCCTTTGCCTTTGGCGTCCACCTTGCCACGGTATTCGCATTCGAATTCGGCCCGGACCAGGTCGCAGGTGTAGGCTGAAATATTGACCCGCCCGATATCGCCGGAGCTCTCCATGCGGGATGCGACATTCACTGTGTCCCCCCAGATGTCGAACGCGTATTTGCGTTTGCCCACTACACCGGCCACGACCGGACCGGAGTGGACGCCAATCCGGACTGACCATTTGAAGGCAGCGGTCCTGTTACGGTTTTCCAGATAAGCCACCATGCGCAGCCCGGCCCGCACGCAGCGCTGGGCGTGGTCGGCGCAAGGCTTGGGCAAGCCGGCCGCAGCCATGTAGGCGTCGCCTATGGTCTTGATTTTCTCGACGCCGCAGGCATCGGTGATGTCGTCAAAGGCCGCAAATATCTCGTTGAGCTCGGCGACCATGCGGTCGGCGGGCATGGTGGAGGCTGCTTGCGTGAAGCCCTTGAAGTCGGTGAACAGGATCGTCACTGACTCGTGGCGGGCCGGCCGCGCGGCGCCGGTGGCAGACAGCTCCTGCGCAAGCTCAACGGGCAGGATGTTGTGCAGCAGGTCCTTGGTGCGGGTCTGCTCGTGCTGGAGTTCAAGGGTGCGCTGCTGGACTTTGCCCTCAAGCTCACGCTCGGACTGCCTCAGGCCGGCCACCAACTCGGACTGGGCCTGCGCCCTTGCCTTTTTCTCCTGGTTGAAGCGGTCCGCCAGCGCCAGCGCCATCAGCACGAGTTCAAGCGCCGACGCCCACATCAAGACAGCGCGGTCGCTCTGCTGTCCGGACAAGGTGGCTGTAGCGAGGCTGATACCGAGGCTGACCGTGAGTGGCGACCAGGCGATGCAAAGGAAAAATGCCGATCGATTGCCAGCCAAAGCCAGCGCAATCGAACCATAGCTGGACGCTACAAAAAACACGACGAAAGCAGACAAACCCACCAGCCAGGCTGGCTGCACGAGCCATGCAGAATGGGGCAGCTGCAGTGCAAGCACCGCGATCACGCTGCCATGGGTTGCCAATATCAGCGCCAGACAGGCTTTCAAAAAGGCATGGAGCCGAGGCCTTAAGCGGGGCAAGTCGATGAATCGCCAGGAGAACAAACCAGTGAAGAAGGCGGTCGCCGATACAGGCGCGATCCAGGCCACTTGTTCAAAGACGGGTGAGTCTGGCCACAAGAGCTCATAGGCAGCGCCAAAACCGCCCTGGCTGGAACAAACGCCCCATGCGACGGACAGCAGGGACAGCACGTAAAGCAGATAGCTGGTGTCACGGATCGAGAAAAAAAGCAGGAGATTGAAGACCCCCAGGGCGGCCGCCATGCCGAGGTACAGCAGCCATTGGGTCTTTTCGGTGTTGGCGCGCAGTTGATGGGCTGCGGGCTTCCAGATTTGCGGCCTGCCGCTGAAACTCATGTACCCCGGTGAACGGATGCGCAAGTAGATGTCGACGGATCGATCCGGCGGCAGCACCAACGCAAACACAAAATTCCCTGTCGGCAGCGGACGGTCTGCAAAGCGCCTGTTCGCACCAGCTGACTGATGCTGGTAGACGCCGTGTTCGTCAGGCGCATAAACATCGGCCTCCTGCAATGTCCTGCCGCCGCTGTCCAGCCACCAGGTGCTTGGCCGCGTTGCCGTGCTGGCCATCGTGTAACGCAGCCAGAACACAGACGGAGAACGGCCAATTTTCGGGAAGCGCAGCTGGAAGAGACCCGCATGGGCCGAGCTTTGAATGTCCGCCAAGCTCAGCTTTCCTTCCGGGTCTTCAAGCACGTAGGTCGATGCAGACAGGTCCATGTGATCAAGCGCCGGATCGACCCGGACAGTTGCAGGCTCGGCATTGACCCTGGCTGCGCAGATGGCCGCCAGCATTAGCAAAACGCAAATCGCCCGAACTCCCATCACGAAGCTCTTCGCCGCAGAAGCGGCACAAGCATCGGAACCCGTTGACGATACGCTGTGTAGTCTGAACCGAATTCCGTCTGCAGAAACCGTTCTTCCAGGTGTGCCTTGCAGGTGAAGAAGACAAGGACCAGCAGACCCAGAAGAAAATCAAACGGCCTGGCACGAACCGCCACATACCCCAGCATGGCGAGAAGGCTGCCTGTGTAAATGGGGTGCCTGACGATTCCGTAGGGGCCCGTGTCAACGACCCGGTGTCCTTCTTTGCGGACCACGCCAGCCGACCAGAGCCTGCCCAGATGAAGCCGGGCCCACCAGCAACCTGCAAAGCCGATTGAACTCACCGCGACCATGGCCCAGCCAAACCAGGGGTTCTCGTCCCACAGCCGCACCTGCAAAACAGGGAAGAGCGGTCTGGCGATGACAAGCAGCAACACGGCCAATGCTGCGCCCAGATAAAGCGGCAATTGGGCACGATTGGGCAAGCCAACTACCGTTTGGTTGGCCCACAGCGCCGCAGCGACCCAGGTCAGGATGAAAGTTGCCAACAAGCCCAAGAGTGCCGATGTGGGGGTCAAGGGTTTCTTTCGGGTTCGTATCACGTCAAATTGAAGCCGCTGCAGCGCCCGGCGCGTTGTCCCGCGCTGTTTCGGGCATTGCATGCGCGAGCCGCTTCACTTTTGCCAGGGCCATTTCAGATTGAAACGCTGCCCGCTCAGGAAAACGCTGATCCAGGTCTTTTGCACGCCGTAGTGGTAGGTGACAAAGCAGACCATGGCGGTGAAGCCGACCACGCACAGGAATTTGACGGTGGTGGGAAGGTCAAACTGCACCAGCCACCAGCCGGCCAGCGCCACAACCGGCATGTGCAGCAGAAAAACCCAATACGACGACTGGGAGTAGTAGAGCGTCCAGGGTGATTCATAGTCGAAGCGGCGCAGCGCAAAACCGATGACCAGGTAAATCAGCGTCCAGGTGCACAGGCCATGGACAAGCACCGCCACCAGATGCTGGCCCAGCGCGGGGGGTGCCGCAGCATGTTCCAGATGCGACACATACAGGGAGAGCGGGAACAGCACTAGCGCCAGAGCAGCCAGCCACGGCACCCAGCGCGCCAGCACCTGCAGGAAGTCGCGGTAGAAGTGAAAGCAGTAGCCAAACACAAAGAACGATCCGTAATAGACCAGCGAGGGCACATGCGGTTTGAGGAACATGAAGCCGTCGTGCACCTGGGCGCCGTGAAATGGCCACAGCGTGGCGGCCGTGAACAGGCCAAACACAACCAGCCCGGCCGGGGAGGCCAGCAGCTTTCTGACCCCGGCCTCATAGGCCAGGCTGCGCCTGACCAGCCATTGGCACACAGGAATGAGCAGGTAAAACAGGCACAGGTAATACAGGAACCACAAGTGCAGCAGCGCTGGTGTGCCTGCCGGCACTCCCGTCTTGAGGCGCATCTCTTCGCCAAAGGCCCGGGCCTGGGCCAGGTTGGGCCAAAGATCGTGGGTGCCAAAGCGCACGCTCAGCATGAAATCGATTGTCAAGAGGGCGGTCACCGGCAGGATGACGACCATGGCCACCAGCAGCGGCGCCAGCACGCGCGCGCCCCGGTTTTTGAACGTGCCCCACAGACCCCGCTTTTCAACCAGCAGCGAGGTGAAGAAGCCGGCCAGCACAAAAAAGGCCGGCATGCGGAAACTGTGGATGAAGTGGAACAGCACGTCAAACACATAGGCATGGTTTCGGTCCGTGGGCACCGGCATGGCTGGTGGCGGGTCGGCCAGGTACAGCAGGGCGGCGTGCAGCACGATGCCCAGCATCATCATGCCGCCGCGCAAGGCGTCAAGACCGTAGTACCGGCGTTCGTCCACAAGTCACCTGCCTTTTCCATTTGAGCTGCGTTCCCGCAGCCGCATGCTCAAGCCGACCGGGTTCATTGTGACAGCCATCCGCTCCTGCGCCTCACTGCCATTGGGTGTGACGACTTCTTCGATGTCAAAGCTACTGAGCAACATGGCCATCGCCATCTTCATTTCCAGCAAAGCCAGATAGCGACCTGGACACATGCGGGGCCCGGATCCAAAAGGCATGGCCGCGCGCTTTGCCACTGCGCCCATGGGCTGCGGCGCATCCGGCAGCCAGCGCTGTGGCTCGAAGGCGTACGGATTTTGAAAATGGCGTTCGCTCACGCTGTCGTGCCGCAGCACTCCCATGATCAGCGTCTCTTTGGGCACCGCCACATCGCCCACCGTGGTGTCGCGCAAAGCCTGCAATGCCATCAGCGGCGCCACCGGTTTCAAGCGCATGGTCTCGCTGATGCAGGCATCCAGAAACACCAGTTGTTCCATCAATTCCATGCTGAAGCTCGCTGGGTCAGGGGCCAGGGCCCGCACCTCCTGGTGGGCTTTCAAAAGCGCTTGCGGGTTGCGCTGCAGCAAGTGGATCATCCACGCCAGGGTGTTGGCGGTGGTGTCTTCACCGGCCAGCAACATCGTCATCACATTGCCCACCACCTGTCGGTCACCCAGCCCGCTGTCGGGCTGGTCGGCCGCCACGATCATGGCGTCGAGCAGATTGCCCGGCTTTTCACGCAGCGCTGGGTCGCCCTGCAGGCGCTGGCGTGCCTGAGCGACAAAATCAAGCAGTGTGGCGTTGATGACCGCGATGCTTTGATCGAGCGCCCGGTCAGCGGGTAGTTTGACGTAGCGCCAATGCGGCACCAGGGACACCACCCGTCTGAACACGGCGGGCAGCACCTTGTCCAGATGGCGCTGGATCACGTCCTCGCCCGATTCGAGCGTGTTGATGTCTTTGCCGAAAGCCAGACCGGCGATGGCATCGACGGTAAAGCGCATCAAGTCGGCTTGCAGGTCGATGGACGTGTGGGCGCGTGCAGCTTTTTCCCAACGCGCCTGCAGGCGCAGCGTCACCTTGCGCAGTGACGGGAAATAGACGCGTACATGCCCGGGTGCAAAGCTCGCCATCACCATGCGCCGCTGGCGTTGCCAGTCCTCGCCTTCGGCGCTGGTCAAGCCCTGCGGCAAACCAATCTCCATGGCAATTTCGGTGATGCGCGGGCTGCGCCGAAAGCCGTTGGGGCGGTCCCGCAGCACTGCGGTGAACAACTCGTGGTCGGCAATCACCAGCACCTGTGTGCGGCCCATCTTCATTTGGTACAGCGGCCCGAATTCCCGCGCCCAGCGCTCAAAATCCTGGTGCACGCTGGCCAGCTTGACCTGAAACGCATTGCCCACCAGCGGCAGGCCGCGTGGACCTGGGAGGTCTTTGATTTGACGCATGCCGGAAGTTGCGGGCATGATGAATTCCCCGTCTAAAACACCCCGTTGGCGTTGGCGGCTTTCTCGGGGATGTCCTGGCGCACGCCCCAATGTTCCACAATTTTCGAGTTCTCAAGCCTGAAAATGTCGACCAGCGCAGCGCCTCGGGCACCCGCTTCCCGCACTGAATGGACGTGCAGGATCACCCTGTCACCATCAGCGAAGACACCCTTGATTTCGCCTTTCAAGTTGGGAAACTTTTCTTTGAGGAAGCCCACGAAGGCCTTGAACCCTTCGATGCCGTCGGGCTCGGTGGGACTGTGCTGGATGTATCTTGGGCCGAAATGCCTGGCCGCCGCCTCGAAATCCTTCTTGTTGATGCCTTCTTCGTAAAACGACAAAACTGCTTTCTTGTTGGCCTCAATTTCGGCCGTATCGGCGGCGAATGTTGCAATGCTCGACAGCGAAAATGTTGCGAATGCGACAAAGGCAAAAAGTGGGTGTTTCAAGAAAGGACTCCCGGGCGTCCTATTTTTTCGCATCTTGGGGGTCGATTGGGTATGGACAAGCGCTTGCATGCTGGACTCCTTGCGGTGAAGGTGAGGGTGAAAATGAAAGGCAGAGTGTTGGCCAGCCGTGGCTCGCTGGCTAACTGAAGAATAGGGGTCTGGCAGTGCCTTAGCATCCGACGTAAGTACAGTTTTCATCTGCTATTGAAGTTGAATATCGCGATTGGAGCTAAGGGGGCGATTGGGGCGTGAGCGTGGGGCGCTCCGTGTATTGCGGCAACGCGTCCTCGATGCTCACCCAGGCTGCCTTGGAGGTCACATAGGAATGGTGTGTGGGTCGAATCCCGGGATCGCTCTCAAGCGTGCCACAGCGGACGGCGACATAGTGTTGCGTAGTTTGCCCATGGCTGTAGACGGGGGACCCGCAGTTTGAGCAGAAGTAGCGGTGTTTGTTGGGGCTGGATTCGTACGCCGAAAGGTGCTCCCGGCCTGCAACAACCCAAAATTTATTCGTGGCAACGATGATGTTGGTGACGAAAGACGCGCCCGATGCGGCACGGCATTTTCCACAGTGGCAGTGGTACATCATGTGGGGTTCACCATCGATTTCGTATTTCACTTTTTTGCACATGCAAGAACCACGCAACATAGTGATCTCCTTTGTCAGTTGGCGATTGAACTTTGCGGTATTTGTGAGAGCAGCCCGAATTTCCGCGCCCTGCGTTCAATATCTTGATGCTGGCTGGCCCGGAAAGTTTTTATTTAGCGCATCACTCGGCCCGAATCCCATTGACCCGGATGACTGCCTCCCAGATTCGTTTATCAGCGGTAATCCGGGCTACCAACTCGGTGGGTGTGCTCGACACTGCGACCATGCCCAAAGCCGCGAACGCACCTGCCAGTTCCGGCCGGGCGATAGCCTGGCGGATGGTCTGGGATGCCGGCTCGATGATGGCCTTCGACACCCGGCCAGACATGAAGAGCGCAAACCATTCGGTGGCGACCAGCTCGCGAAACCCAAGCTCGGCGAAGTTGGGAACGTCGGGCATGAAACGGCTGCGCTGCGCCCCCGATGTGGCCAGCACGCGCAACTTGCCGACCTGCCGGTGCGGGTTCAATATCGCTTCGGGAAGGATCACTGCCGCAATCTGGCCGCCCAGCAAACCTACGGCGGCGGGCGGGCCGCTCGGGTAACCCACATGCTGCCAAGGCAGATCGGCCTGGCGAAACAACATGGCTTCGAGCAGATGGGGCAAAGATCCGACACCAGGCGACCCGACATTCGCCAGCTTGGGGTTGCGCCGCATCCATTCGATGAATTCGCGCAGATTGCCCACGCTGTCGGGCACAGCGGCGCCCACCGCCAGAGCCAATGGCATCTCTGCGGCCATCGAGACGGGTTGCAGATCGGCCACCGGGTCGTAGCCTAGCGTGGCGTACAGTGACGGGTTGAGCGCCGTGGCGCCGACACCCGCCAACAAAAGAGTGGAGCCATCCGCCGGGGCCAGTTTCAGGGCGTTCACGGCGACCCGGCCGGCAGCGCCAGGGCGGTTGTCAACGAAGGCGCTTCTGGCATAACGACCGGTCAATTGTTCGGCGATCCGCCGCGCCACGCTGTCAGGGGCGCTTCCGGCGGCTGAGGCACTGAGGATGTGTAAGGTCTCGATCATCGTCTGGGCTCGGGGTTGGCTGACCGCGCTCAGGCCGAACGCAGCAGCCATGACGGCAACGCTATGGTGGAGGAAGTCCCGGCGTGACTGGCTGCCAGAGTGGGTGTCGATGGGCATGTGAACTCCTGGTTATGGAGTGGCGGAAATGTTGGTGTTGTGGGCACAGCGGATCAGCCATTGGTTCTGCCCATCCCGCAAAACGGCGCAACTGAACATGCGCTGCAAAGCGGACAAGAGCGTGCCATCCGGATCGCGCCGCCGGTGGGACCAACAGACATGGACCAGCGCCACGTCTGCGGCTATGATTTGCACGCTGACATCGAGCGGGCTTATGACACTGCCCTTCAAAAGCGATTGGTGCAGGCTGGCGTGTTCAGACTCGATCTGCCGGCGTCCATGCCAGCGGGTGCCCTGTACATTGACGAAATCGGCGTCAATGCAGAACAGGGCTGCCGCAGCCGCCATGTCGCCGCAATTCCACGCCCGCTCCCAGCGTTTCACGATGGTGCGGATGGCTTGGTCGTCTTGTTGGTTCATGGTGCACTCTTCGTCTGGTTTTCATTGCTTGCAGTGTCTTCGCATGCATCGAATGCTAGGCGAAATGTGGCGCATGTGCCTCCTGCGGAAGTATGGTTTCGCATGCGACTGAAGTAGGATGCGGTAAGGCCGCAAGCGGGCTACAGTTGATCTTCCAAACGATGGGGGTGCGATGCAAGTCCTGATGGTGGATGACCACACAATGTTTCTGCAAGGGCTCAAAACCCTGCTGGGCCTGTTGATGCCCGACTTGCGCGTGGACACCAGCGGCGACCTGGCGCACGCTCTGCAACTGGCGCAAATTTCAAACTATGACCTGGTGCTGCTGGACTGGCACCTGACCGAATGCGACGGCGAAGCGTCGCTTCGACGCCTGCGGGATATGGGCTGCGTGGCGCGCATCGTCGTGCTGTCCGGGGAAACCAGTGCAGAGCTGATTCGCAGCACGATAGAGCTGGGTGCGGCAGGCTTCATTCCCAAGGCCTACAGCTCCGAAATGATGGTCGCGGCGCTGGGCAAGGTGTTGGCGGGGCAAATCTTTTTGCCATCGGAGTCGCTACGCCATCAGGGCGAGAAGCCCGGCGCGCTGAGCTCGCAAAAGGCCGATGCGAGGTTCACTGGCCTCACGGCGCGGCAGATCGACGTGTACCGCGCAGCGGTGCGCGGCCTGCCCAACAAGCTGATCGCGCGGGAGCTCGGTATCGTCGAGTCCACCGTGAAAAGCCATTTGACGGCGGTTTTTGGGGCGCTGGGCGTGCGCAACCGGACCGAGGCCGCCTACCAGGCTTCGCGTGATGGCATCCACATTACTTGAAGCGCCCGAGCAGGAGCCGACGGAAACGCGCGCGGCGCGCATTAACGAACGCGCCAATGTGCTCGGCCTAGAACATTTGCTGGCCATGGGGTGGCTGGTGTACGCTTTTGTGCCTTGCGCACTGTTGTTGGCCTACCTTGCCGCCAATGAAGGTGAGGTGGTGTGGGCGCTGGTGTGGCTTGCCGCCATGATCGCCAGGGATATTTATGCGTACTTTCAGATCAGCCGCCTCAAAAAAGCTACGCTTTCGCCGATGGCTGCGGTTGTGCGAGAAATTAAATGGGGATATGTTGTCGCCGGCATCCTGACAGTTTCGTTGCTGCCGGTTTTTTTTGCGCGATCCAACAACTTTGTCTTGCTGCTTGTCATGATGCTGGTCGCGGTTCATATCAGTGGCGCCCGGGAACAAGCGGGTGGCATTTTGCGGGTGTGGTTTGCGTATGGGGTCATCACCTTTGGCGCATTGATTGCAGGCGGGCTGTGGCGGGGCGGGCTGCTCGGTATGGGCACGGCGGCTGTCATGGCGGTGCTTTTCCCGGTGAATGTCTTTGTGATTCAGGCGCGTCGTCGTGAAATGCTCAACATGGTTGGTTTGATCGACGACAACGAAACTTTGTCCCGGGATTTGGCAAACGAGCGCGACCGGGTGGAGGCTGAACGCGACCGCGCCGAAGCCGCAAGCGCATCCAAAACCCGTTTCTTTGCCGCCGCCAGCCACGACCTGCGCCAGCCATTGCACGCCCTGTCGATCAACGCCGCCACCCTCGGCCTGGTGGCGCACCGGTCCGGCGATCCGCTGCTCAATGAGGTGAGCCAAGGCATCAGCAGCGCCTTGCGTCAAAGCAGCGGTCTGCTTGACGGCCTCCTGGACATCTCGCGCCTGGACGCGCACGCCGTCAAGCTGCATCTGGCGCCGCATGACGTGGGCGCACTACTGGAAGGCGTCCGTGAGGAATATGCCGCGCTGGCGTCGCAGCATGGGCTGACGCTCCGGGTTGACCTGGGTACCGCGCAGGGGCAGCAAGCGCCATGGGTGACGACCGATGGGGATCAACTGGCGCGCATTCTGGGCAACCTGGTGGACAACGCGATCAAGTTCACGCAGCAAGGCGGCATCACTCTGTCGGTGCGGCGCAATCCGGACGGCCACGCAGATGCAGGCCAGGTCCGGGTGCGCGTGAGCGACACCGGGCCGGGCATTGCAGAGGTCGAGCGGGAGCGGGTGTTCGAAGAGTTCTACCAAGTGGGAAACCCGTCGCGCGACCGCACCCAGGGCCTGGGCCTCGGGCTGGCCATCGTCAAGCGCACAGCGGCGCTGCTGGAAATGCCGATACGGCTTGTCTCGGAACCCGGGCACGGCTGCACATTCGAGCTGTGCCTGCCCGCATTGGCGCAAGAGATGTCTGACCGGGCTGAACTGGCTGACCCAGGCTGGGGCAAGCCGTTGTCTGTTCTGCTGGTTGACGACGAACCTGAGGTTTTGGTGTCGCTTTGCACCTACCTGCGCCAGATCGGCTGGTCTGCCCTGGGTGTTGCCAGCGGGAGCGAAGCCGACAAGGCTTTGGCGGACGGTTTTCAGGCCGACGTTTTGGTCGTCGATTTCCGGCTGCGTGACGAGACGGGTCTGGAGGTCATCAAGCGCCTGCGGGCGCGCTGTCCCGCTTTGCCCGCCGTTATCGTGACCGGCGATACCGCTGCCGATCGCTTGCGGGAGTTTGACGGCATCGCCGCGAGTGTGATGCACAAGCCGGTTGATGGAAGGAAGCTGGCGCAGGGGCTACAGGGCGCAGTGGGGCGCTGAATTTTTGAAATAGTTGGCCAAGCCTCAATTTGCAGGCGCGAAAAGCTATCAATACAATAGCTAGTATGATTTGCGGTCATCCGCAACACCAACCCACTGGAAATTCCCGTGAGCCGTCTTAAAGGAAAGCCGCCATCTTTACCGGCGCCGCCAGCGGCATAGGCCACGCCAGCGCCCTGCTGCTTGCCAAAGAGGGCGCCAATGTGGTGGCCGTGGACCAGTCCGACCTAGTGTAGTGTTTCACGCTGTTTGAACCGTATTGAGTTTTGCCTTCGCGCGGATGACTTTCTCCAGAATGTCACGAGCGCTGGCAGTCCAGATGAATGGTTTGGGGTTGTCATTGTGAGCCAGCACAAAGAGCTCGATT
>JANYCG010000014.1 GCA_025360385.1 Burkholderiales bacterium
TGGGCGTATGGCGCTAAACCAGCCAG
This sequence comes from Burkholderiales bacterium, assembly GCA_025360385.1. Lineage (GTDB taxonomy): Bacteria > Pseudomonadota > Gammaproteobacteria > Burkholderiales > Burkholderiaceae_C > JANYCG01. Next base: position 27 of record JANYCG010000014.1, read on the forward strand.
CACCAACAATCAAGCGCGAATGTAGTCACGTGGGAAACGGTCGATACACGCACCCGACCGAAAACCGCCTACTGTCCGTCGGTGAAATGGCTTTTCTGCAAGGCTTCCCAATCCAGTTTAAGTTTGAAGGTAGTCAGCTTTCCAACTGCTACAGACAAATAGGTGACGCAGTCCCACCTCTAATCTCCCATCAGCTTGCATGGCTGATTTCTTGGGTTGAAACTGGTATCCGTCCCTCGCCACAAGACTTTTGCCTGAAAAACTCGGCCTTGAGCTCCGATCAATTTTGAGAAGCAATACCCTCGCCCACATGCAACCCCAACCCATCCTCCACCTCTGGTTCGAAGCGCTAACCCCCAAGCAACACTTCGTCAAAGTCCCCGCGATAGATGCAGCGGTAAGGCGTGATTGAGTCCAATGCCTCGCACTTCAAAATCTCCCCCCCGTGTAGTCATCTTCGCTGGCCCCAATGGTGCGGGCAAATCGACACATGCCGATGCCATTCTTGCCGCGCTGGGCATCGCGACCTTTGTCAATGCCGACTACATTGCGCGCGGTTTGTCCGGGCGCAATACCGACGCAGTGGCCTTTGAAGCGGGCCGCATCATGCTCAAGCGTTTGCATCAATTGAGCGATGCAGGCCTTGATTTCGCATTTGAATCCACCTTATCCAGCCGCACTTTTGCCGCGTTCTTTGCAACGCTCAAAGAGCAGGGCTACGCGGTGGTAATTTACTATTTCGCGTTAGCAAATGCTCAGCTTGCAGTGCGCCGGGTGAAGCTGCGCGTTTCACTGGGCGGGCACAATGTGCCGCCCGACATTGTGCGCAGGCGATACGGGCGCAGCGTGCGCAATTTCTTTCACCTCTATATGCCATTGGCAGACGAGTGGACAGTGTTCGATAATTCAATGGCGCTCCACGCGCGCCCGGTGGCCGCAAAGATCCAGGGTCAACTCACCGTAACGGAACCCACAACATGGCACAAACTGCAAAAACTCAGCCAAGCAGGCTAACGCCTTCTCCCAAAGCGCTGCAAAAGGCTCTGGTTCAGTCTGCCAAACAGGCCCAGCGCCTGGCCGACGCCTTTGGCCTGACAGTGCCTACGCTCAAGCCCAAAACACCCAGCAATACACGCGCAGCCCGCTGATGAATGTGGTCGCCGCCCAATCCATCCTCCGCTTCTGGTTCGAAGCGCTAACCCCCAAGCAGCAATTCGTCAAAGACACCGCGCTGGACGACACCATCCGCACCCGTTTCTGTCAAACGCTGGAGGCGGCCGCCAAGGGTGAGCTGTTTGCCTGGCGCGGCACAGCAGAGGGCCGGCTGGCGGAGATCATTGTGTTGGACCCGTTCTCGCGCAACGTGTACCGCGACACGGCGCGCGCCTTTGCACAAGACGCCATCGCGCTGGTGCATGCACAAGCCGTGGCGCTGTTCTCGCAACCGGGCATTGAAGGCAATCTGGATTTCGAGCTGCGCCACAAGGCCATCATCGACCGCTTTGGCCGGTTCCCGCACCGCAACGCCATCTTGGGCCGCGCGTCTACGGCGGAAGAGCTGGCTTTCCTGAGCGAGCCGGGGTCGTCCCTCTAGCTTTTCGTCTTGCAGTTGCTACTTTTTCTACGCCAACAAGGTGATTGCGCTTGCACCATTGGCAGCGCAGATTGACGCCGCTTTCATCTCAAAAGCAAAAAAGCCAGTCATCAGACTGGCTTTTTTGCGTGGGTCTTGCGACCGAATTGGCGCCGGTAGCGTCACATTGGAATTCACTGACGCTTTGTTCGCTGGGGGTGATCGCCCCGGCACCGACATGTGAGTCAATGTAACCCCGCCATGAATGGCGTCAAGCCCTCAGACGGCCCAAAATTGCCAACTAAGTCTCACATTTGCAGGAATCCAAATGACCAACGTGAAAGTGCGAATTTTCACGCGGCGAAGGCGCTGGGCGACCCTGCCTGAACGTCAGGCGATCAAGCGTGAAAAAGTTCTCAAATCGACATTGCCGCCGCTCACGATGATGCCGATTCGTTTGCCTCTCAAAGGCAAATCCGCCGTGCGGGCAGCAGCGAAGGACAGGGCACCGGTGGGTTCCACCACCATCTTCATCCGCTCGGCGAAGAAGCGCATGGCGTCGATCAGCTGCGCGTCGGTCACGGTCAAGATGTCGGCCACGTCACGGCGGATCAATTCAAAATTCAAGCCCCCGAGCGACTGTGTCTGAGCGCCGTCTGCTATGGTTTTTGGAGTTTCAATGCGCTGTAACTGACCGGACCTGAACGACTGCTGGCCGTCATTGCCGGCCTCTGGCTCCACCCCGTACACCTTGCAGCCGGGCGACAAGGCATGGGCCGACAGGGCCGATCCGCTGAGCAGGCCACCGCCGCCCAGGCAGACAAACAGCGCATCGAGCGGGCCCACTTCGTCAAACAATTCTTTGGCGGACGTGCCTTGCCCGGCGACCACGTCGGCACTGTCGTATGGGGGAATCAGGGTCTGGCCATTTTTGGCAACCAATTCACGCGCCAGCGCTTCGCGGTCGTCCTTGAAGCGGTCAAACAGAATCACCTGGCTGCCCAGGCTTTGCGTGGCGTCGACGTAGCCGAGAGTCGCTTCAATTTTGAGCGGTGGCGCATCCTGCGGCATCAGGATGGTGGTGGCCACATTGAGCAAGCGCCCCGACAGGGCCACCGCCTGCGCATGGTTGCCAGATGAAAAACACACCACGCCCGCCTTGCGTTGGCCCGCGTCCAGCATGGCCATCGCGTTGAACGCACCGCGGAATTTGAAAGCCCCCATGCGCTGGAAGTTTTCGCATTTGAAGAACAGGCTGGCCCCGGTTTGGGCGTTGGCCGTGCCCGAGGTCAACACGGGCGTAGGATGGGCGTGGCCCGCCAGCCGCGCGGCGGCGGCGACGACGTCGGCATAGGTGGGCAGACGCATGGAAGGCAGATGAGGAACAGGGGTGGACATGGGGATAGGGAGTTTGAATGACCCGTGAATATACTGGTTCGTGCCCACAAGTTTGCTCACCCTCCTCAAAACCTTCTCCTGGCAGGAACTGCGCCACCACCCATGGCGCAACGTGGCGGCTGTGGCGGCTGTGATGCTGGGGGTGGCGCTGGCGTTTGCTGTGCATTTGATCAATGCCTCGGCGCTGGACGAATTTGCTCAGGCGGCGCGGTCTGTCGGAGGCCAGGCCGACCTGGTCTTGCGTTCAGATCAAGGCAATTTTGATGAGTCCATTTACGCGCGCCTGGCATCCCACCCGCAGGTGGCGCAGGCCTCGCCGGTGCTTGAAGTCAGCACCTATGCCCTGGCGGCCAACGGCAAACGCCAGGCGCTTCGGCTGCTGGGGGTGGATGCAATTTTGGTGGTGCGGGTTGCGCCTGCGCTGATGCCCCAGCCAGTGCACAGCACCGACCGGTTTTCCGTATTTGCGCCAGACAGCGTGTTTTTGAACGCCAGCGCACAGGCATTGCTGGCTGAGCCACAGGCCCAAACACAGGAGTCGACAGCCAGCCGCCCCGTGCCCGGTGGCGCGGCGAAGGCCGCCGAACCGCCGCGCCGCACCCCGGACTCTCACACAGCCCATCGCGCCGCCATTCAGGTTCAGTCCGGCCTGAATTTGTGGCCACTGCAAATCGCGGGGACGATTGCCCTGACCGGCGCCGCCACCGCCGTAATGGACATTGGTGCTGCGCAAGACAGGTTTGGCAAACAGGGGCAGCTGACACGCATTGACCTTCAACTGGCGCCGGGCGTGGCCCCAAGCAGCTTCACCCAGTCCATGCAATCGTCTGACGGCTGGCCCGCCGGCCTGCGCCTGGCAGCGCCGGACGACGCCTCCGAGCGCATTGGTAATTTATCGCGCGCCTACCGCGTGAACCTGACAGTGCTGGCTTTGGTGGCGCTGTTCACCGGCGCATTTTTGGTGTTTTCAGTGCTGTCGCTCAGTGTGGCCAAACGCGCCCAACAGTTTGCGCTGCTGGGCGTCCTGGGGCTGACACAGGCCCAACGCCTGAGGCTGGTGCTGCTGGAGTCTGGCGTGATGGGTTTGGCTGGCAGCCTTGCAGGCATTGCCTTGGGGACGGCTCTGGCTGCAAGCGCTTTGAAACTCTTGGGGGGCGACCTGGGCGGCGGATATTTTGCGGGCGTGGCACCCACGCTGCAATGGGATGGCCGGGCCGCGCTGGTGTACGCCCTGCTTGGCATATTGGCTGCGCTGTCGGGGGCCTGGTGGCCCGCCCGTGAAGCCGCCAAACTGCCGCTGGCACAAACGCTCAAAGGCCTGGGCGCACCGGACGCCACTCGGCGGCCGCCTTGGGTTGTTATAGGTTTAATAGCTGTCGGAGCCCTATTGGCAGGGATTCCAGCCATTTTTGGCATCCCCATCGCGGCTTACCTGTCAATTGGCCTGCTGCTCGCGGGCGGCATTGCTGCGCTGCCCTGGATGATTGCCGCCTTGCTGGACCGCGTCCGCCCTTGGGTGCAGCAACGTGCCCTGCCCCTGCTGTCGGTGGAGCGGGCGCGGCGGGTTCGCGCCAGTGCCAGCGTGGCGGTAAGCGGCGTGGTGGCCTCACTCAGCCTGGCGGTGGCGCTGACGGTGATGGTGGCCAGTTTCCGCGATTCCGTCACGCATTGGCTGGGGCAGGTGTTGCCGGCTGACGTGTATCTGCGCACGGCCAATGCGGCAGGCAACAGTTCAGCCAACAGCGGCGACACCGCGTATTTCACGCCGCAGTTTGTGCAGGGCGTCGCGCAACTGCCGGGTGTGTTGCGCGTGGCCAGCGGGCGCACCCGCCTGCTCGACCTGGACACAAGCCGTCCTGCGGTGGCCCTGATGGCCCGGCAACTTGGATCCCTCGACGATGCCCTGCCCTGGGTGGAAGGCCCGCTGCCAGTGCCCTCTGGCCAGGTGGGCGTTTACGTGAGCGAAGCCATGGCTGATTTGTATGGCGCACGGCCAGGAACCGCGGTCAAGTTGCCGATTCAACATGAAAATAGCCCTAATATCCCCGTCAATGCTGAACAGTCTGATATATTTTTTGTAGCAGGCGTCTGGCGCGACTATGCCCGCCAGGGCGGCAGCGTGACCATGCAGTTGGCGGATTTTCAACGCTTGACGGGTGACCTGCGCATCAGCGACATGGCGCTGTGGCTGCAAGACGGCGCAAACGTGGCGGCAGTGCAAAAAGCCGTGCGCGAACTGGCCGAGGCCCAGTCGGGCGCAGGGGCAGGCGAGCTGGTCGAATTTGCCTCGACCGGTGAAATCCGCGCCATTTCGCTGAAGATTTTTGACCGCAGTTTTGCCGTGACCTACTGGCTGCAAGGTGTGGCGATTGCGATTGGCCTGTTTGGTGTGGCC
>JANYCG010000046.1 GCA_025360385.1 Burkholderiales bacterium
CATGTGGGGGCTGGGTGCAAAGAGGCAACTTGGCTGACGCTCAATCCGGGGGCGATGGCGGGATGGAAATGCGCGAGTGCTTTGGCACCGGCTGGCGAAGGTACATCGCGCAACAAAGTACGCTGTTGGTCGTGATACTGCGAGGCGGCAGCACAGCCAGCCAGGCGCTTCCTAATCCGCGTACCCCGGCAACTCCCGATCCAACACCCGCATCATCGCGTCAAAAAACAGGCGCTCGCGTTCCCCACGCGGGTGGCTGTCATGCGGGTTGGGCATCTGAACGCGCGCCACGACCTCGTCGCTGAGCACGGCCAAATGCTGGCCGGTGCCGGTAGCGGCCGCCATGGCGATCAGCTGCATGCGGCAGACGCGCTCCAGCCGGTAGATGCGCCGGTAGGCCTGGGCCACCGTGTCACCCACCACCAGCACGCCGTGGTTTTTCATGAAGACGTAGTGCTTGTTGCCCAGCACAGCCGCCAGGCGCTCACCTTCTTGCAGCGTGTCGGCCAGGCCGGTGTAAATGTTGTCGTAGGCGATGTGCCCGTGCAGAAAGGCCGAGGTTTGCGTGGTCGGGTGCAGCCGGTTGTCTTGCAGCATGTTCAACGCCGTGGCCCAGGTCTGATGGGTGTGCAGCACCACGTTCGCGCCCGCGATGCGGTGGATGGGCGCGTGGATGCAGCGGGCCGACAGCTCCACCGGGCCTGAACCTGCAAGCGTCTGGCCCGCCTCGTTGAACACCATCATGTCGCTGGCGCGGGCTTCAGACCAGTGGATGCCGAAGGGCAAGATCAGAAACTGGTCTGGTTTGCCCGGTAGGGAGACTGTGAAATGGTTGTCGATGCCTTCTTCAAGCTCATGCAGAGCCGCGAGCCGGTGCGCCGCCGCCAGGTGGATCTTGGCCTGGGCGACCGGTTCAAGGCCAGGTGAAGCGGCGAGGGTGTGAACGGACATGGCGAGTCTCCTGAAAGGTCGAAAGGATGGGTCTATTTGAAAATAACGGTCTTGTGGCCGTTCAGCAGCACCCGGTGCTCACTGTGCCATTTGACGGCGCGGGCCAGCACCTGGCTTTCGGTGTCGCGGCCCATGGCGGTCAAATCTTCCACCGTTTTGTTATGGTCTGCGCGGGCCACGTCCTGCTCAATGATGGGGCCTTCGTCCAGGTCGGCGGTGACGTAATGCGCCGTGGCGCCGATCAGCTTCACGCCCCGTTCATGTGCCTGGAAATACGGCTTGGCGCCCTTGAAGCTCGGCAGGAAGGAGTGGTGGATATTGATGGCGCGCCCGGCCAGTTTGCGGCACAGGTCGTCGCTCAAAATCTGCATGTAACGCGCCAGCACCACCAGCTCTGCGCCTTCCGCTTCGATCACCTCATAAGCGCGTGCTTCGGCCTGCGCCTTGGTGGCGGTGGTGACTGCAATGTGGTGAAACGGCACGTTGTAGCTGGCCGCCAGTTGGTAGAAGTCTCGGTGGTTGGAGATGATGGCCCGGATGTCCAGCGGAACCAGGCCGCTTTTCCAGCGAAACAGCAGGTCATTCAGGCAGTGCCCGTCCTTGCTGACCATCAGCACGGTTTTCATGGGTTGGTCGATGGCATGCAGCGCTGCTTGCATCTGGAAGGGTGCAGCGAACTCGGCCAACTGGGTACGCAAGTCGTCGCTTGAAATCTGCTGCGCGGCAAACTGCACCCGCATGAAAAACAGGCCGGTGGCGCGGTCGTTGTACTGGGCGGCTTCTTCGATATTGCAATCGCGGGCCAGCAAAAAACCGGACACCGCGTGTACCAGACCCAGGCGGTCTGGGCAGGAAAGGGTTAAAACGTAGGCACTACTCATAGGGGCTGAATTGTCGCAGGGCTTTGCCCTATAGGCAGTTTGCGCCAATTCATTAAACTTTGCCCCTTGCAGCTGTCAGCGCCTTCATTTGCTATTGGAGAATTTCATGGCCAAAATCGACTTCAACATGGACAACCACTGGTTGCCCTTCACCCCCAACCGGGGCTTCAAGGACAACCCGCGCGTCATCGTGGGCGCGGATGGCATGCACTTCACCACGCACGACGGCCGCCAGGTGGTCGATGGCATCTCCAGCCTGTGGTGTGTGGCGGCGGGCCACAACCGCAAACCGATCAATGAGGCCATCAAAAAGCAGCTTGACACGCTGGACTACTCCACCGCCTTCCAGGCCACCAATGATGTGGCCTTCAAGGCCGCCGAAATGATTGCCGGCATGGCCCCGGGAGACCTGAACAAGGTGCTGTTCTGCAACTCGGGCTCGGAGGCGGCAGACACCTCATTGAAGGTCGCGCTGGCTTACCACAGGGCGCGCGGCGAGGGCCACCGCAACGTTTTCATCGGCCGCGAAAAGGGTTACCACGGCGTGGGTTTTGGCGGCATGAGCGTGGGCGGCATCCCAGGCAACCGCAAGGCCTTCAGCTCAAGCCTGTTGCCGCGTGTGGACCATATGCCTTTCATGCACGACGCGGTGAACAACGCCTACATTCACCATGAATTGCCAGACTGGAAAGCCGGTGTGCCCCACCCGCTGGATGAACTCGAAAACCGCATCCTGCCCTTGCAAGACCCGAGCAACGTGGCCGCCATCATCGTCGAGCCGGTGTCAGGCAGCCCCGGCTGGTACATGCCGCCCAAAGGCTATTTGCAGCGCCTGCGCCAGATCTGCGACAAACACGGCATCTTGCTGATCTTCGACGAAGTCATCACCGGTTTTGGCCGCTTGGGCACCAATTTCGGCGCTGACTATTTTGGCGTCGTGCCCGACATGCTGAACTTTGCCAAAGCCGTCACCAATGGCGTGATTCCGCTCGGTGGCGTGATCTGCCGCCAGCATCTGTTTGACACCATGATGGCCGTCAATGAGAAGAGCCCCGCGCATGCGATTGAACTGATGCACGGTTACACCTATTCGGGTCACCCGGTGGCTTGCGCTGCCGCTGTCGCCACCCTGAACCTGTTCAAGGAAGAAAACCTGTTTGCCCGCGCCGGGGAGATGGGCAAGCTACTGGGAGACGCCATGCACAGCGCCCTCAATGGTCTGCCCAACGTGGTGGGCATCCGCACCCTGGGCCTGGCCGGCGCCGTGGAACTCAGCGGCATTGAAGGCCTGCCCGGCAAACGCGCCTATGACATTTTTCTGGCGTGTTTCCAGCAAGGCGTCATGGTGCGGCCAGCGGGTGAAACCCTGGTTCTGGCACCGCCCTTCATTGTGGAGCAGTCGCACATCGACCAGATGGTGGGCACGCTGGCGGCGGCAATCAAAAAGCTGGCTTGACGTAAAAGCGGGCTCACTCCAGCTTCAGGTTGATCTTGCGGGCCACGTCGCCCCACTTTTTGGCGTCGCCATTCAGGCGATCTGTAGTGTCGGCAACACTTGCCGCGATGACGTCCTGGTCGCTTTGACGAAGTTTCTCGACGAAGTCTGGCTGCTTCAGCGCTGCGCCCAACGCCGATCGCATGGTCTCGATGACGGCGGCGGGTGTGCCCTTGGGGGCGAACAAGACGAGGGAAAAACTGGCGTCGAAATCGGCGATGCCGGACTCGGCGACGGTGGGCACGTCGGGCAGCAGTGCCGAACGCCTGCTGCCGGACACGGCTAAAGCGACCAGCCTGCCCGAACGGACGTGTTGAAGCACCGTGGGCCCGGCCAGAAACCCGCAGTCCACCTGCCCGCCCATGACATCCTGCATCGCCGGTGCAGGGCCTTTGTAGGGCACATGCAGCATCTGAACGCCTGCCCTGGTGCTGAACAGTTCCGTCGTCAGGTGGCCAGGCGAACCGGCGCCGCCTGAGGCGTAGCTGATCTGCTTCTGCTTTGCACGCTGCACCAGTTCGGCCATCGTGCGCACGCCCACGCCGGGGTTGCACACCAGGGTCTGGCTGAATGCGGTGGCCCGCATGACGGGCTGAAGGTCAGCGGGCTTGAACGCCAGTTTTTCGTAAACGTGGGGGTTGACGGTGATCAGCGTGTCGGTCGTCCATAACCAGGTGTAGCCGTCGGAAGTGGCGCGAGCGACTTCGGCCGCGCCCAGGTTGCCGGCGGCGCCGGGCTTGTTGTCCACAATCAGAGGCTGCTTCAGGGTCGGCTGCATCTTCTCAATGGCGCCGCGCAAAACGATGTCGCTGGGCCCGCCCGGGGGCAGTGGCACGACGATGCGGATCGGCTTCTCCGGCCAAGATTGGGCGCCTGCGAAAGGGCTGATCACCAGCGCGGCACAGACGAGAATGGCCCGAAAGCGTCCTGGTCTGGCGGTCAAGGGTATGGAATCTGGCATTGGTGTGGACTTTTGTGAGTTGGAGTGGGAACGTGAGCTCGGGAGCCCTTTGCGCCAGCATACATCCCGCAATATCGCGGTGCCCATTGGCACTTGCCAGGCTTTGCCAGACTTTGCCAGTCTATACCCGAGTAAAAACATCAAGTTTCATTTGACGAATGAGGCGGGACGGTTAAAATTGTATCATTAGCAAACCAATGTTTCACTAATAAAACAAATTCTTCAAATTCCGTCCAGTTTTATTTTGATGGGGAAGTCGATGAACGAGATTGAAACAGCACCCAGTGGCGAGTGGCAAGACGTAGCAGCACGTGACCAGCTTGACCCGGATTTTCCGCTCGGCGTGGAGGTCAATGGGCAGCCCATTGGCCTGTACCTGCTGGGCGATCAGGTCCACGCCATTGAAGACGTGTGTCCCCACGCCGAAGCCTTGCTGTCGCAGGGTTTTGTCGAGAACGGTGTAGTCGAGTGTCCCTTGCATGGCGCCCAGTTCGACATCGCCACCGGCAAGTGCCTGGTCGAGATTGGCGAGCGTGACGTCCGGTGTTTCCCGGTGCGTGTGGTCGATGGCCGTGTGTCGATCAAGATCGTTCCTGTATGACCGTCAGCGCTATTGAATTTATTGGCGTTGAAAAACGCTTCCCGCCGCGGGGTGAGACGGGGGAAGTGCTGGCAGCGCGCGACGTCAATTTCTCGGTGGCTCCGGGCGAGGTCGTGTCCATCATCGGACCCTCAGGCTGTGGCAAGAGCACGTTGCTGAATATGGGCTCGGGCCTGGCAAAGCCCAGCGCCGGCGTTGTGAAGGTGGCTGGCCAGGTGGTTGAAGGGCCGAATGACCACGTGTCCTTCATGCTGCAAAAAGATCTGTTGATGCCCTGGCGGACGATTGCCGAAAACATTGAATTCGGCCTGGAGCTGCGCGGTGTGAAGTCTGCCGACCGCACGGCAGTTTCTGCAAAGCTATTGAAGCAGTGCCACCTGGACGGCTTTGGCGCGCATTATCCGCACCAACTGTCGGGTGGCATGCGCCAGCGCGCAGCACTGGCCCGCACGCTGGCAGTGGACCCGCTGGTGCTGTTGATGGATGAGCCTTTTTCAGCGCTGGACGCCCAGACCAAGATGATCCTGCAACAAGACCTGGCAAAGACCGTGGCGGCAGAAGGCAAGACCGTGTTGCTCATCACCCATGACCTGGCCGAAGCGGTTGCGCTGTCAGACCGCATCCTGGTGATGAGCGAGCGCCCCGGCACCATCGTGGAGCAGATCAAGGTTGACATACCGGACCGCAACAACCCGATGGCGCGGCGCACGCGCGACGAAGTCGGTGGTTATGTGTCGCGCCTGATGGCGCTGCTCAAGCTCGACGCCAACACAGAAGTCCACTGAAGCCCATTGAACCTCCCTCATCCCTTGATATTTGAACGGAAAACCATGTCCCACCCCATCCTCCTGAAAGCCACCCGCCGCGCCTGTTTTGCGCTGCTTGCAGCAGCCTCCTTTGCATTGCCGGCAGCCGCCCAGGCACCGCTGCAAAAAGTCACTTACCTGTTGCCGGCTCCGGGCACCTTGCCGGCGTTTGGCCCCTGGATGCTGGCGCAGGCCAAAGGTTACGCCGCCGCCGAAGGCCTGGAGGTCGAATTTGTTGCGGGCCGTGGCGGCGTGGATGTGGCCAAGCAGCTTGGCGCGGGCAATGCCGTGATTGGCGGCGCGATTGGTGACACGCCCATCATTGCGCGCGCACAGGGCATTCCGGTCAAGGCGGTGGCGGTGCTGGGCAGTGGCTCATTGACGCAACTCGTCAGCCACAAGGACGAGCGCATCGAGAGCCCGCGCGAGCTCAAGGGCAAGACCGTCACCGTGATCTCCTACACCGACACCACCTACTACGCGCTGCTGGGCATGCTCAGCAAGGTGGGCCTGACCAAGAACGACGTCAACATCCAGGCTGCGGGTCCGGCGGGCGTGTGGCAGCAGTTTGCGGCAAAAAAAGCCACGGCCATGGCGGGCGTGCCTGACTGGACGGTCAGCGCCATGGAAGCGGGTGCGCAGGTCGATATTTTGCCGGCCGACGTCTATTTCAAGAGCATGGCCCAGGCGATTCTGGCCTCTGACGAGACGATCCAGAAAAACCCGCAACTGGTTCAGAAACTTGTGCGTGCAACGCTGAAAGGCATGAAGGACATCATGGCCGACCCCAAGGCGGCCACTGCGGTCTACGTCAAGCATGTGTCGGTTCACAAGGGCAAGGAAGCCTCGATTCAACAGACGTTTGAGCTCTACAACAAATACGTCTATGCAGGCCAGAAGGTTCCTGGCCAGATTGACGAAATCCGCTTGGCTGAGCTTCAAAAATTCTATGTCAGCAATGGCGTGGTGACCAAGGAAGCCGCACTGAAAGACCTGT